>CAYOYT010000354.1:0-3337 GCA_964408245.1 uncultured Dongia sp.
AGGGAAAGGTCGCGCTGTGTGGTGAGCGGTTTCGAGGCGATAATCTCGATCTTACCCGGCCGCCCGTTCATGTGGAACTGAAGCGCATCTTCCTCGGTGATTGTCGGCTTACTCGTGCTCATGACCCGGCAAACTCCCTGACCTAATTTTTAGGAAGGCTCGCATGAAACGGCCGGGAGTTAAAGAGAAAGGTCGTTCCGGGCGTGCCTTGACGCAGTTGAGAGAGTGTATCCCCGGCCATTAGGACCAACACTGGGCCCGGAGATGACGATTGTGGCGCGCAGGCTAGCGAATCCGCTAAGCCGATGGTAAGCCTCAGCGCCATGGACAGTCAGGTCACAGCTGAGACACCGATCCGGGCGCGCGAGGTGGGGGATGCGACGCCGATGATGGCGCAGTATTTGGCCGCCAAACGCGAGCATCATGACGCGCTGTTGTTCTATCGCATGGGCGATTTCTACGAAATGTTCTTCGAGGATGCGGTTAAGGCGGCCGCGGCACTCGATATCGCCTTGACCAAGCGCGGGCGGCATGCCGGTGAAGAAATCCCGATGTGCGGTGTGCCGGTTCATGCCCATGACGCGTATATGTCGAAATTGGTGCGCCAAGGCTTTAAGGTCGCGGTCTGTGAGCAGGTCGAGGATCCGGCAGAAGCGAAGAAACGCGGTTCGAAATCGGTGGTGAAGCGCGCGGTGACGCGCATCGTCACGCCTGGCACGCTGACCGAAGACGCGCTCCTCGAGGCGCGCCGACACAATTTCCTCGCCTCAGTGACTGAAGCCGGCGGCGACTTAGGCCTGGCTTGGGTCGATATCTCGACCGGTAGTTTTTTTGTGCAGAAGGTGTCCGAGCGCGATCTTGCGGCTGCGATGGCACGGCTCGATCCGACCGAGATTTTGATCGCCGATCGGCTGCTGGCACGGCCAGATCTCTTTGAATTCTTCGCTGAATACAAGAAGCGCCTGTCACCACTCCCTTCTGCACGATTCGACAGCGACAATGCCCGCAAGCGCCTGACCGGATTTCTTGGCACGGCGACCCTAGATGCCTTCGGCGCCTTCACCCGCGCCGAGGTGGCCGCCGCGGGTGCCGTGCTCGATTATGTTGAGCTGACGCAGCAAGGCAAGATTCCGCGTCTCTCGGCGCCGCGTCAGGTAGTCGACGGTGCGCTGATGGAAATCGACGCTGCAACGCGGCGCAATCTCGAACTCATTCGTAGCCTAACCGGCGAGCGGCAGGGATCGTTGCTCGCCACCATCGATCGGAGCTTGACGGGTGCAGGCGGAAGATTGCTGGGCGATTGGCTCTCTGCGCCGCTCACGGATGTCGCGGAGATTCTGGCGCGATTAGACCTTGTCCAATATCTGGTGAGCGAAGATGATCTCCGCGATCGGCTGCGCCAGGCCTTGCGGCGTGTGCCTGATCTCGAGCGTGCTTTATCGCGTTTGACCGCCGGCCGCGGTGGCCCGCGGGATCTGGCAAATATTCGCGACGGGTTGAGTGCCACTGCCGATTTCCGTGCTTTCATCGATGAGAAACAGGCGCCGGTACCGGCATTGCTGGGAGGTGCCAAGAGCGATCTTGGCCATCACACCGAACTGGTCGACCGCTTGTCGCGCGCTCTTGCCGAGGATCTACCGCTGCTCACCCGCGACGGTGGTTTTATCGCCAAGGGCTATCATGCCGAGCTCGACGAGTATCGCGGTCTGCGCGAGGATTCGCGCTCGCTTATCCTGGAGCTGGAAGCGCGACTAAAGAGCGAGACCGGTATTTCGGCACTAAAGATCCGGCACAATAACGTCATCGGTTATTACATCGAAGTGACACCAGTCCACGCCGATAAGCTGAAAGGCGATGCCCGCTACATCCATCGCCAAAGCATGGCGAATGCGATGCGCTTCTCATCCGGGGAACTCGCTGAATTGGAAAGCAAGATCGTCCATGCCGGCGACCGCGCGATCGCCTTGGAGCAACGGCTCTTTGACGATCTTGTCGCGGAGACGATCGGCCGCGCCGAACCCATTGCGAAAGCAGCGGGTGCGTTGTCATTGATCGATGTCGGTGCGGCGCTTGCCGAACGCGCGCGCGAGAGCGATTGGGTGCGCCCCGAAATCGATGATGGGGTGGAGTTTGTCATCACCGGCGGCCGTCATCCGGTGGTCGAGGCAGCACTTGTGCGACATCAAGGTGGCAGTTTCGTCGCCAATGATTGCGACCTCTCCATCGATCGGCGGCTGTGGTTGGTGACCGGTCCCAACATGGCTGGCAAATCGACGTTCCTGCGGCAGAATGCCCTGATCGCGATTATGGCACAGATGGGAAGCTTCGTGCCGGCAAAGACCGCCAGGATCGGTATCGTCGACCGGTTATTCAGCCGCGTCGGTGCGGCTGATGATCTTGCGCGCGGGCGTTCCACCTTTATGGTCGAGATGGTGGAGACGGCGGCGATCCTCAACCGCGCGACACCGCGTTCGCTGGTTATCCTCGACGAAATCGGCCGGGGCACTGCGACCTTTGACGGGCTTTCGATTGCTTGGGCGTGCCTCGAGCATATTCACGAAATCAATACCTGCCGGGCGCTTTTTGCGACGCATTACCATGAACTGACGCATCTCGCAGGAACCCTTCCCGCGCTGAAACCGCATACGATGCGGGTGATGGAGTGGCAGGGCGATGTGAAGTTCCTGCATGAGATCGGCCCAGGTGCCGCGGACCGCTCTTACGGTATCCATGTCGCGAAGCTTGCTGGACTGCCGGCAGCCGCTATTCACCGCGCCGAGCAAGTGCTTTCCACGTTGGAGAAGGGCGAACAGGCGGGAGCGCTCTCGCGGCTTGCCGACGATCTGCCGCTCTTTTCTGTGCAGGCGCCAGCGACACCGGCACTGGCCCTGGCGAAATCGAGCGAGATCGAAGAGCGGTTGAAAGCCGTCAATCCCGATGAGCTCTCGCCGCGCGCCGCGCTGGAGGAGCTTTATCGATTGCGCAGTCTTTTAACGGACTAACCGCCTGGGTAGGGTCTCTCCGGTATATCAATTATTTTGACAGTAAGGTATTGTTAAATATGATGATTGTTGCTGCAAAAAATAGCAATGCAAGAAACACAGCTAAAATAATATGTTAGAAACGATTTCGGCAGAGGCCGTGAGATTTGCTCACTGTGCCGGAGAGAAATTATCGCGGATTTACACAACTATAGTGATTGAATCGCATAGCTGAGATATTTAGATTTTTGTGTAGAGTAACGTCAGGAAATCTACACATGACATTGCGCAATTTGGCGAGAGTGGCACTTGCTCTGTTGTTTTTGACGGGTCTGGTCGCTGGTGGCGTGCATGCC
>CAYOYT010000355.1:0-3329 GCA_964408245.1 uncultured Dongia sp.
ATGGCGTGATCGACAAGTATGTCGGCGATGCCGTGATGGCGCTGTTTCCCGACAGGCCGGATGACGCCCTGCAGGCAGCCCTCGACATGTTCCGGCGGCTGGAGGTCTTCAACCGCGAACGCGAGGGGCGCGGCGAGCCGCCGGTCCGGATCGGCATCGGGATCCACACGGGGTCGCTGATGCTAGGTACGGTCGGTGCGCGCGACCGCATGGATACGACAGTGATTTCCGACGCGGTCAATCTCGCTTCCCGGGTCGAGAACCTGACCAAGACCTATCGCGTGCCTTTAATCGTCACCGAAGACACGGTCGGCGCCCTGCAGTCGCCAGACGAACTGGCGATACGGCGCATCGACCGCGTGCTGGTCCAGGGCAAGTCCCAGCCCGTGGTCCTGTATGAGGTGTTGGATGCGGACACGCACGAGCGGCGTGCCGCCAAGCGGCGAGGCCAGGCGGATTTCGAGGCCGGGCTATCCCGTTTCGAGGCGCTGGATTTCACCGGCGCGATCGATTGCTTCGAGCGGACGCTTGTCGCAGCACCCTTCGACTCGGTGGCTCAGCTCATGCTCGAACGCGCCAAGCGTTTTGGCAGGGACCCCGGTCTGGCTGGGCAGGGCGTTGCCGAACGCCTGCAGAAGAACTGACACCGACGGCCGGCTCTCTGCGGCCTGAGGCTCGTGCGCTGCGGATAGGAAGCGCAATGTCATCGGGTGGCTCACTGACGCCAGACCACAGGTCCTAAAGGAAACACTCGAGGCAAAATATTGAGCCCCTCGCGCGGGACTCTGCAATCCCGCTGCTACCAGACCTCGACATTCCCAAGACCAGTTGGCCTTCGCCTAAACTTCCCCGGATACTCCCGCGCGACGATGGAGATGGGCAGTTGCTGTTGCGGTGCGAGGTTCTCGATGGCGATCGCCACCGGGATGAAAAGTAAGAGCCAGTTCAAGGCTGATCGATCTCATAGGCTTTGCAATAGGTATCTACCGCGGTGTCGATCGTTGGTGAGAAGACGCGATCACCGAAGCGTTCGTAAATGCCGAAACGCTTAAGCTTGTCTTTCACCGGATCCTTCAGTTCGGCAAAGCACATCTCGATACCCTTCACACGCAGCTGGTCATTAAGCTCCGCAATGGCATCGGCCGCGGTGACATCGACGCTGGTCACTGGTTCGGCCGCCACGACTATCCGCCGCACCTCCGTCGGCGAAGCGGCAATGGCAGCCAGGATCCTCTCCTCGAAGAACTCGGCATTGGCGAAGAACAAGGGCGCATCCCAGCGAAACAGCACCAGGCCAGGAATCTGTTTGGCCCCGGGATAGCGACCAATGTCGTGATAGCCGGGAACTCCCTCGGCGCGGCCGAGAATTGCGGAATGCGGCCGCCAGCCGTCCCACAGAAATTCGATGACGGCGACAACGATAGCAAGCCCGATACCCGGAACGGCACCAAGCACCGCGACGCCGCCGAAGCACAGTATGCTGAGCCAGAACTCCCAGCGCTGGATACGCCAGATACGCTTGAGGTCATTCACTTCGATGAGCCCGATCGCAGAGGCGATAACCACCGCTGCAAGTGCCGGCGTTGGCAGATGCTTCAGGAGGTCAGGAGCCCCTACCAACAGCGCAGCCACGCCCAGTGCGCCGACCAAACCCGTAAGCTGGGTCTTCGCTCCGGATGCCTCGGCCACAGGCGTGCGCGAAGCGCTGCTGCTGATCGGAAAGCCCTGAAAAAATCCGGCGGCGAGATTGGACGCGCCAAGCCCGATCATTTCCTGGTTGGAATTGACGGGTCTTCCGAGCCGTGCGGCATAGGCGCGGGATAGCACGCTGGTATCGGCGAACGACACCAAGGCAACTGCTGCGCCCCCGATAAGGACAGGTCCGAGATCGGCAACACCTATCCAGGGAACGGCGAAAGACGGCAAGCCTTCTGGCAGAGAGCCGAGAACGGCGACGCCCTTGTCTCCCAAGTCGAGCAAGCCGGTCGCGACCGTGGCGCCGATAACCGCGACCAACACGCCCGGCAGGCGTTTGCTGCCCTTGAGCAGCAGTATAACGGCGAGCGTCGTCGCGCCTATGGCGAACGACGCCACATCGATACTGCCCAATGCGATCGCAGTCCCGATCTCCCACAGACTTCGCAGGGGTCCGTCGGTCTCAACGGAAAAGCCCAGGAACTTGGGCAGCTGGCTGATCAGCACCATCAACGCGATGCCGTTCATGTAGCCGTAACGGATGGGTTTGGACAAAAGCTCGGTGAGGAATCCCAACTTCAGGAGACCGGCGAGGATGCAGAACAGGCCCGAAACAACGGCCATCGCGGCAGCCAGCGAAACCGCACGCATGGGATCTCCGGCGGCATTGGCCAGCACAATTGCGAGGATGATGGGTGCCAGCGAGGAGTCCGGCCCCAAGACCAGAATACGGCTTGGCCCGAACACAGCGTAGGCGAGCAGGGGAACAATAGTGGCGTAGAGTCCATAGACGCCAGGCAGTCCGGGGGCGACAGCATAGGCAATGCCAACCGGTACAAGCATGGTGGTGAGCACGAGCCCGGCCATGAAGTCATGCCGCAGCCAGCCAAGTTCGTAGTCGCGCAACGTGGCAAGCCCCGGTAGCGAGCGCAGCACACTGCCCATTGGCCCGACGTTCAATGAAAACCCGTGGCCTGCATGGCATTGCCCCCCCCTTTAACCTGGACCGCGATGGAGTTCGTTACGCTGTGAGGCAAGATTGCGCCAACCGCGTGGTAAGATGGCGTTGTGACGCTATCGAAATCGCAGCGAACCACTTCAAGTGCTGCTGCCATTCGATCCAGCTAGGTCCATGCGCAAGCATGTCCGACGGGTGCGCGGCATCGACGTCCAAGACCCCTTTTGTTCGCTCGGCCTTGAAAAAGGGTTGCAGCTTATCCCAGACCGCTTTCGTGCGTGCCGAGGGAGACGCGAGGAAGCTCTCGTCGCCGCTATAGGGGACGACATTGCGGACAATGAAGTCCCGCAGGTCGATCGCCTGCTTCCAGCGCCCTGGAGCGAAGGATCGCCAAGCCTGCTCATGAATCTGCCGGACTGAACCGCGGGACGCATCGCCCATTTCTTCCTCCCTTAGCCTTATTATTGACGATCATTCTTGCCGAGAGTGGCCCGCTGCGCCTTGACGAAGGTCAAGACTCCGGTGGGCTTGGTAAGCTTCCGTGTATCCACTTCAACAGGAGTGCGGCATCGTCTGTTCACGTGATTTAGGTCAATGACGCACCGCCGCATAAAGGAATGAAGGGCTAACCTACGCGCGGGCTGGCGGGATGGACCTCGGCCCCGACATGGTGAGC
>CAYOYT010000356.1:0-3326 GCA_964408245.1 uncultured Dongia sp.
ACTTACTGCACATCATCGGCGATAAGGTGAGGGCGACGAAGCCAGAAACGAGCACGGAACCTGCGAGCGTCAGCGCGAATTCGATAAAAAGCCTGCCCGTGCGACCGCTTTGCAGTGCCACGGGTACATACACAGCTGCCAAAGTGATAGTCATCGCCAATACCGCGAAGGCGATCTCGCGGCTACCCACGAGCGCTGCATGCAATGGGCTAGCACCTTCTTCAATGTGGCGGTGAATATTCTCCAGCATGACAATCGCATCGTCGACGACGAGGCCGATGGCCAACACGAAAGACAGCATGGTCAGTGTGTTGAGACTGAAACCCAGCGCATACATCAATGCGCAGGCGCCGACCAACGACAGGGGAATGGTGACAAGTGGGATGAGCGTTGCCCGGAATGAACGCAAGAAAAAGATAATGACCATCAGCACCAGGACGACTGCTTCGAAGATCGCCTGGTAGACATTATCGATCGAGGTGCGGATAAAGGTGGAGGAATCGTAAGCAAGCGACAGCTTCATGCCCGCTGGCAGTGTTTCCTGGATTGTTGGAAGCGCATTGCGGATTTCATCCGACACGTCGAGCGGGTTTGCCGTCGATTGCTTTATAATGCCCAGTGACACGCCAGTCTTACCATCGACGCGCGTGCGCACGGTGTCATTATAGGCACCAAGCTCGACATCGGCGACATCGCCAAGCCGCACCAGAGCTTGCGTCGACTTCTTGACGACTATGGCCGCAAATTCCTCAGGCGTCGCGACGCCGGTATCGGAGAGCACGGAAAACTCACGAGACTGGCTTTCGATCGTGCCGGCGGGCATCTCGACGTTCTGGGCCCGAAGCGCATCCTCGATATCTTGAACCGTCAAACGAAAGGCGGCGAGGCGTTCCGGTTTTAGCCAGATGCGCATTGCCGGCTTGCGCTCACCGAAGATGCGTACCTCGGAAATGCCCGATAGGGTCTGAAGCTTATTCTTCACAAAGCGATCGACATAGTCGGAAATCTGCAGTGAGGAGTCGAAATCGCTGGTGAAGGCCATCCAGATGATGGGCTGAGCGTCGGCTTCGACCTTGGCGATGATCGGCTCTTCAACGTCGTCCGGCAATTTGCCGCGAGCGCGTGAAACGCGGTCGCGCACGTCGGCCGCAGCGGAATCGATGTCACGGCTGGGCCGGAAAGTGATGCTGATGCGTGACGATTCAGCGCGGCTGCTCGACTTGATAAAGTCGATACCTTCGATCCCGGAAAGGCTTTCTTCCAACTCCTGTGTGACTTGCAGCTCCATGATCTCGGCCGAGGCGCCACGGAAAGTCGTCGAAACGCTCACCACTGGCTCGTCGATATCGGGATACTCGCGCACGGTGAGACGTTGATAGGCAATGATGCCGACCAGCAACACGACTAAATTGATGACTGTGGCGAAGACTGGGCGACGAATACAAATCTCAGGAAGGCGCATGGTCCGGCCTCTTACGGCTGACCGATGACGACGTCAGCGTCGGGCCGTAGTTTGATCTGGCCGTCAGTGACAATCGTCTCGCCGATTGTAAGGCCATCGACGATCTGCACCTTGCCAGCCTGACGCAAGCCGGTTTTCACCGGCTTCATCACTGCCTTGTCATTCTCGACGGCATAGACGAAAACCCGGTCACCGCGGGCAACGAGTGCCTGTTCCGGGATTATGACGGCGTTATCGATGGTGCCGGCATTGATTTCGACTTCGATGAAAAGGCCGGGTTTGAGGCGCCCGTCGGCGTTGGCGATTTCAGCGCGTACCGAAACTGCGCGTGCCAGCGGATCAAGTGCCGGGTCGATGGCGATAATCTTGCCGTTGAAATGCTCGCCTGGAAAGGCATCGGTCGAGATATTAATCGACGTACCTCCGCGCAAGGCCGCGAGCTCTGTCTGCGGTACGGCAAAGTCGACGTAAAGCGGGTCGATGCGCGACAGGGTGAAGATTGCCTGACCGGGCGAGAGATATTCACCAGCCGATACCTGGCGCAGACCGAGGGTGCCACCGAATGGCGCCGTGATCCGGGTCTTGGCAAGATTAGCCTGAGCGAGATTGAAGGCTGCTTCGGCCACGCCTAGCTCGGAAGCCGCTTCATCGACCGCCTTGGGCGTCCCGGCACCTTTGGCCATCAGATTATTGGCGCGCTGGGCATTGGCTTTCCACAACTTGCGTTTGGCATCCGCCTCGGCAACCTGAGCTCGGTAGATCGAGGTATCGAGTTCGGCAAGGACGTCGCCGCGCAAGACCTGCCCGCCCTGTGCGGAGGAGACTGAGACGATGCGGCCAGCGATTTCGGGGCTTATTGTCACGGTATCTGAGGCAGTCAGCGTGCCGACGGAGAGCGACTTTCGCACGAGAGTTTCGCCCGCGGCCTTGGCGGTATAGACATTGATCGGTGACGCCTTAGCGCCAGAACCCGGGATAGGTGCGGCGGCAGATGAGGGCATGAGGCTTGCCGGCAGAATATCTGCTGGCAGTTTGTCGCGGCCCCAATAAACAGCGCCCGCCAGAACGATGACCGAGGTGAGGGCCACGATGCGTGCCATCTGGGATCGTTTTTGTGGTTTTGTCATTTTGGGGCGTCAGTCGTCCGAATCGGTTGGCTTATGTAGCGCGAAACGGCGGCCCAATCTGAGAACTACCGCGCAGCATCGCACTTTACACGCTTGTCTGGTCAAAACCCTGCGCGGGAAACAGCATAGCGCCAAATCATGAGAGGACCGCACGTGAAAGTGCCTCGCTGCGTCGGGGGTAGCGCGCAAAACAGTCTTGAGGTGAGCTTTTGCGCCTTAACCGCCCGCGCGGAGAGAATTTGCCGCCATCTATGTTGACAGCGGGCGGGGGGTTGCAGTACATGCTGCCCCGCCGAACAGACGAGGCCGAAGCCGGCCTCGACCCTGTCTTGAGCGGGTGTAGCTCAGTTGGTTAGAGCGCCGGCCTGTCACGCCGGAGGCCGCGGGTTCAAGTCCCGTCACTCCCGCCATTCTACTTATAAAAAACTATTAGTAAATTCAGGGTGTTAAGAGCCCTGTAAAAGCTAATTCGCGCGGCTTTCGGGTGGTTTTTGCCCTTTATTGGCTGCGTTTACGTCTTTATAGTGAGGCTAGCCCGGAGTCGTAGTTTCTTTGCGATCAGGGTCTTTTGCGCTGCGAAAAATTAGCGTAAAGGACCGCAGAAGTTCGGGATGATTGCGCCCTCATTTTCGGCCGCCCGATCGGGATGGGGGATGTTTTGGGTGACCAAGCGTAGGAAATCACGGGATGGACGACCTACTCAAACAATATCTGCCGATCCTGATCTTCTTGGTCAT
>CAYOYT010000357.1:0-3314 GCA_964408245.1 uncultured Dongia sp.
CTATTGGAATGCTCTGTCCGAGAAGATTGGGGCGCTCTAGCTCATTATTAATACTCATTAATTTTGGACACGTGGGGATGGCGCGGGTCGGGGAAGAATTGAAAAATGCCGGATTCGCAGCCGCTCAAGCAAAAAATGCGCGCGGGACAGGCTTGTATCGGAGCCTGGTTATTAACCAATTCGGCCGATGTAGCCGAGATTCTCGCTTATGCCGGCCTCGATTTTGTGCTGATCGATCATGAGCATGTGCAGGGCGATATTGGTGATGCCATTGCCCAGATGCGCGCCCTCAAGGGCCATAATTGCGCTGGCATTGTCCGGGTGCCGAGCCATGATCCGATCTATATCAAGCGTATCCTTGATGCCGGTGTCGACGGCATTCTCGTGCCAAATGTTAGCACGGGCGAGGAAGCGCGCGAGATCGTGGCCGCCTGCCATTATCCGCCCAGCGGCTTTCGCGGCGCCTTCGGTGGCATGCGCGCTATGGATTACGGCTTCAACCCCGGTTACTACGCCGCCGCCGCTGATAAGCTCTTCATCGCGGTGCAGGTCGAAAGTGCTGCTGCTATCGACCAGATCGATGAGATCGCGGCAATCGACGGTATCGATCTCGTCTTCATCGGGCCGCGCGATCTATCGGCGACGCTGGGCAAGCTCAACCAATTCGACGATCCTGTTGTGAAGGGCGAGATCGCACGCGCGGAGAAAGCGATCTTGAAGAGCGGCAAACTCCTCGGCAGTACGGCGATCAATGGCAAGGTCGCCAACGAAATGGCCGCGCGTGGCCATCGCTTCATCATCGCCGGCAGCGACGTGACGTTGCTCGGCCTCGGCGTTCGGGGCGTTCTGACGGAGGCGCGTTGATGGCTTATCTGCGGCTGCCTTTCTGTTCGCCTTACAAGCTGGTCTGGCCATTGCTTACGGTGCCAAAAACCCCGGCAGAAATCATTCATCGCTCTTATGCGCGCTATGTCTGGCAGATGAACGCGCGCGACGTATTGGGCCGTGTCCTCCTCTACGGCATAATCTGGCCGCTGCCTTTCGCCTATCTCTCATGGAAACACACATCGCGCCTGGGAAAACGCGTGAAAACGGCTACTGGCAAGGGGCACCTGCGACAAGTGATGGAGCAATTCTCGATCGCTCTGCGCTACTCGATCTCGCCCAAGAAATACTATGTCTTCGAGCTGTTCCGACCAGAACGGTTTCGTCATGCCGGGGCCTATCTTGCGCGCTATGAACTCAAGGGCGGGCTGCACACATTTCTCGAATCTCGTATTGAGGAACCGACCCGCCGCATTCTGAATGACAAAGCGGCCTTTTTCCAACATTGCGCGCGACACGGTATCTCAACCATCCCGACCTATCTGGTAATCAACAAAGACGGCAGTTCGGAGAAACTGTTGCCTTTCGAGGGCAATCTGCCGGCATCCGATCTTTTCGTTAAGCCATGCGACGGCCGTGGTGGCCGCGGCTGCGAGCGCTGGCACTATCAGGGTGAAGACCATTATCGTGACCAGAATGGCATCAGCCGCAATGGGACGGCGCTCTTGGCGCATCTGCGAACACTTGCAGTGCATCGCCCCGTCTTGGTGCAGCAAGCGATGGCGGCACATCCCCAGCTTCGCGACCTCTCCGTCAACGTGCTCACCTCGTGTCGCATGATGACGGTGAAGAACGAGCATGGTGGTTTTGAGGCGACGCATGCTGTCTTCAAATACTCGACCAAACCGGAAGCCATTGTCGATAATTTTCACAAAGGCGGCATCGTCTCTCGCGTCGATATGAAGACCGGTGAGCTTGGGCCGGCCTCGGATGCGGGCGTTGGCAAGCCTTGCGTCTGGTATGATAGCCATCCGCTGACCGGCGCTCGGATCAACGGCCGAATCTTGCCACTTTGGGTTGAAACCGTGGCACTTGTGACCAAGGCGCATGCCGGTTTTCCAGATCGCATCACCATCGGCTGGGATGTCGCCATCAGCGATCAGGGTCCAGTCATTATCGAGGGTAATGTGCAATCGGGCTGCGATATGATCCAGCGCACGCATGACGTGCCGGCGGGTGTCGGCCGTCTGGCCGAATGTTACGCCTATCACGTCACCCACGCCTTTGAGCGTGGTGTCTCGCAAGCGTGGAAATCACGCAAAGGTCTCGCCTAAGCAGAACAAGGCTGTGGGGTAAGATCGCCGATTACAATTTGCGGGCGGCGAGGATTGGCCCACCCGGCCCGGCTTGGATAAGGATCGCCCGCGCAGTACCCGCTTGTGCCGACGGCAAGGCAAGCCTGATTTCATCGCCGGACCAGCTGCCAAGCCGTGTCAGGCTTTGGACGGGATGCCCGATCCTGAGAACCCGGCGGCGGTTTTCACCGCGTGCCACCGGTACCTCAGCAACATCTGGTGAATAGGCGACCAGCCACACATCGCTGGGTTCGACTGCAGTTGGCGTGCTGCCAATCACGAGGCGCTCAGTGGCGAGTTCGAGCGTCAGTACAATTTTGGGCGCGGTCTCTTGCAGCGCTATTGCCTGCGCGATCAAGCTCTCGATCTCGGCCGCGTTGTGGCCCACTGTGTCATGCGTGCCGTCAATCACCATTTGTGGGGTGAAGGCACTCTCATGGTCCAGGTGCTTTTCATAAGCGAATTGCCGATCGGTGAAAGCCGCTTTGGCAAAAGTATCTTTCCAGCCAAGATCATTCCAATAGGTAACGCCGAAGCTCAACGCCAGCACGTCTGATCGGTTGATGAGTTGGATCAGATTGGCATCCGCCGGTGGGCAAGACGAACAGCCTTGGCTGGTGAAAAGCTCGACCACCACCGGCCTTGTCATCGCAGGCCCTGCATCCACTGGCCTGTTTTGCGCTGCGACAGGTACAGCCAGAGCGAGAAGACTTGGCAGCACCCAAGCCAACAATCCATATCGGATTTTCATGGCGATCTCCCGCAAAATGACTGATCTTACCCAGGATACGCGCTGCCAGCGGAATCTGTTACATCAGATTTCGCGCACCATTGGCTTGAGCGTTTTCCCCTGTCATTTTCGCGCATGTGATCTTCGTGACCGAGACGACTTCTGAGAACGGCCATACCAAGCCGGATCGGCCAGCGCAATTCGCCACGCGCTTGTCCTTCTTTTTCCTCGGCGTCACGCTTTCCAATTGGGCGGCGCTGGTTCCCTTTGCCAAGGTACGCACGGGGCTGGACGATACCTGGCTCGGTTTTCTCCTGCTTTGTCTGGGGGCGGGTTCGATTATCGCCATGCCGCTCTCCGGCGCGCTCTCGACCCGTTTTGGTTGCCGCGCCGTGATCCTTAGC
>CAYOYT010000358.1:0-3313 GCA_964408245.1 uncultured Dongia sp.
GAACAATGTCTGTGCCAGGACGGGGTCGACGCTGTTTTCCGGATCTCCCTCGCCGCGATAGAACGGCTTGCTCACTTTTATCTTAAGATTCAGGGCTGTCGCTTCGACCTTGAGGTCGCCGCCGCCCTTCAGCTTTTCTATGAGAGATTTGGCTTTTGCGCTCGACAGTTCGGATTGCTTAGCGGCAATCCAGTCTTGAGTCACTTGATCCTTCACCTGGTCGAGCGGCTTGACGGCCGGCGCGGTCACGCCGGTCACCTGTGCCACGGCATAGGAACCGTCGTTAAGCGCCGAAATATCGCTGGGATCACCCGGCTCCGTGCTGAAGATTAGATTCACGGCATCTTGCGGCAGAGCAAGATCCGCGCCGCTGGCATCCTTTCCCGTGGCGTCAATTGCGTCGATTTTCTGCAGATGAATCTGTAGTTTCTTGGCGGTGTCCTCGAGTGAAGCGCCGCCTGCCAGTTCGTCCTGCAATTGCTCACGCACAGATTCCATCGCATCAGCAGCGCGGCCTAAGGCGAGCGAATTACGGATCTCGCCTTTTACTTCTTCTAATGTTTTGGTCGTCCCGGGAATGATCGACTGAACATATGCCACATGGATACCGAAGGGGCTTTTCAAAGGTTCTGAAACGCCATTGGCTGGCAGAGCGAACACCGCATCGGCAATATCAAGCGGCAGCTTGTCTTTGGTGACCTGACCGAGCGAGACAGGATCACCCTTCGTTTCAGTTTTCACCGCATCCGCAAACTTCTGGCCGCCTTTAACTTGCGCGACGATCTCATCGGCAATCGCCTGATCCTGCACCACGACCTGCTGTACATCGCGCACTTCCACTGTTGAGAATTCCGACTTACGCGCGTCATACTCGGTCTGGATCTCTTCATCCGTGACCGTCACGTCCTGGACAAAATCGGCCGGCGCCATCTGGACGAGCGCAGCTGCCCGATACTCCGGCGCTTTATAACTGTCGGAATGATCTTCGTGCCACTTCTTGAGTGCCGCCTCATCCGGGATGCCGGCGTTGGTGATGCTGGCGTTCGGAATCGTCAACAGCTCGGCGCTGCGCTGTTCCTGGGTGTAGTGATAGACGGCGGTCACCAACGGATCTGGCGCTTCGACGGCGCCTAGCATTGCCACGAGAACCTGGTTGGCCCTCAGCTGGCCACGAATGGTCTCGACATATTGCGCCTCGCTCTGGCCGAGTTGGCGCAAAAAATACTCAAATCGAGCGCGGTCAAACTGACCGGTGGCACCGGCGAAATTGGCATCACTCTGAATGGTCTGGATGGCGACCGCCTGCGGCACGTCTATGCCAAGTTTTTCGCCATAGGCTTGGAGTAGACCCTTATTCTCCGCCTGATCGACCAGGCGCTGGGCGCCGCCGAAGGCTGCGAACATGGTCGGCGTTACCTGGACGCCCTGAATCTGCGAAACCCGTTGTAGGGAGAGCTTCAGCTCACGGTCGAAATCGGCTTGCGTGTACTCGAAGTTCTTACCGATGCGCAGGATCGGTTTCGAAGCCTTGGCGCCACGGAAAATGTCGCCGATTCCCCAGACGGCAAACGCCGCAATCAACAAGCCGAAAAGCGCCTTCATGACCCAAGAACGCGCGTGTTTGCGAATAGAACTGAGCATAATCCCCGACAAACCTATTTTGTGCCGGTAAACCCTTGCCGGCCTTGACGATGGCCCCTGTCGGGGCGGCGCGCATCATAGGGAGGGGGATAGGGGCCGGCAAGGGCCGGATCCGCCGCATTGGCGGCCAGATAGAGGCGTGTTATAGGGCCCGATTTAGGTCATTCTAGGCAGCGTAAAAGGAAATCGCGACATGTCGACGCTGGGAATTCGGCCCTTAGTGGCTGGTAATTGGAAAATGAACGGCAGTCTCGCCATGGCGGGTGCTTTGATTGACGATCTCAAGGCTAGGTCGGCAAGTGCCGATCTGCCAGTCGATCTCCTGGTCTGTCCACCTTTTCCTTATTTGACATTCGTGGGTGCCCAGCTCGCTGAGTCGAGGCTCGCGCTGGGGGGGCAAAACTGCCATGCCAGCGCAAATGGTCCCCATACAGGTGAAGTATCAGCGCCGATGCTCGCCGATCTGGGGTGCGGCCATGTCATTCTGGGTCATTCAGAGCGACGGGTAGATTGCGGCGAAAGCTCGGTATTGGTAGCAGCCAAGGCCAAGGCGGCACTTGCGGCCGGCCTGACGGCTATCATCTGTGTCGGGGAGACCGAGGCGCAGCGAAATGCCGGCGAAGAGCTAAAAATCGTTGAAAAACAGATAATTGAATCAATTTCTTCGCAAATCAATGCCGCGAATGTTGTTGTCGCCTATGAACCGGTATGGGCGATTGGCACTGGCAAAACGCCGACAACGGCGGATGTTACGACGATGCATCGCCATATACGAATGCTGCTCAAGCAAAACATCACTGGCGGTGCGCAAGTTCGAATCTTATATGGTGGGTCAGTGAAACCATCCAACGCTCACGAACTGATGTCCTTAGCTGAGGTAAACGGTGCTTTGGTAGGCGGTGCCAGTCTTAAAGCTGAGGATTTCTGGGCCATCGCCGAAGATGCCGCCAGATCCGTCAGTTGACGATGCTAAATTGGTGCTGGTCATTCTGGCGGAAAGCCGCTAAAACCCGCGCCGAATTTCGACATTTCAAGAACTTGCGAGCACGTTCATGCTGGGAGCCCTGTTCCCGATCGTCTTGGCCATTCACGTTGTCATTACGGTCTTTCTTATTGGAATTATCCTCACTCAAAAGAATGAGGGTGGAATGGGCGGCCTTGGTGGCGGCGCTGCTGGTGGTATGGCTGGCTTTCTGTCCGGTCGCCAGCACGCGAACTTGCTGACCAAGGCAACACGTTGGCTTGCCGTAGGCTTCTTTTGCACCAGCCTGTTCCTGGCCTATTCCGACAGCCACCGGGTAGCTCACACGAGTCTCGTGGGTAGTACGCCCGCGACTCCCGTGCCAGCCGCGCCGACCGGCGATGTGCCGACGGGTAACGCCCCTGCAAGCGACTCGGGAGCTGCCAACACCATACCAACGGCCCCGGCCCAGCCGGCTGCGCCCTCCGGCCAATAAATCGTGATCCGTCAGACTGTTTTGACCGGCAAGCATAGATCGCTTGCCGGACTACCCCGACTCGTTCCATAAGGACCACCCATGACGCGATTTATTTTCATCACCGGCGGCGTGGTCTCCTCTCTCGGTAAGGGTCTTTCGTCAGCAGCGCTCGGCGCATTGCTGCAGGCGCGGGGATTCAAGGTCCGCCTGCGTAAGCTCGACCCCTATATCAA
>CAYOYT010000359.1:0-316 GCA_964408245.1 uncultured Dongia sp.
TATCAACGCCGTTCGCACCGATATCGCAAGATCCTTTTGGTATGCTGTGGCGACTTCTACCGCCTGGCCCTGCTATGTCGAGTTACTGCTGCGTACCCTGCATAACATTGAGCGACTCGCTCCCTCGATTAGCATCTCTATCCTTCGTGTCTCACCGATATCGATCTGTTGGCACGTTTCGGAGAAAATACAGCAAAATCTGTCCCTTTTGGCCGTAGCTGCATGCTATTTCGGAGACGGAAACGCAACTGCGTTAAACAATTCTTCTATTTCTTCTAATGACTCATAGATTGTCATAATTTTATTGCTTGCATCA
>CAYOYT010000359.1:326-3303 GCA_964408245.1 uncultured Dongia sp.
ATACTCCAATCAGCGATGGCCGGGATCATCGCACCACACTTGAGACGAGGCCCAGTTGAGCGACCATTACTTAAACGACACTGCGGAAGAAGTCCTGGGTAACATCCGTCGGCTCCGCGAAATCTCCATATCTTATGCACGTGAATGGCCGCGCCTTCACGAACGATTGCAACCAATCCTGCCATCGCTCTCCGACGACATGCAAGAAAACGTGCAGCGAGATATGAGCCTAATCCAGGAGTCGATCCGTGCGGCTGATGCGCGCCTGAGCAAGGCTGCCGCCGCATTATTGGTGGCCGCCGATGCCGCCCGCGGCCTTGTGGATTTGCCGCCACAGGTCGTTTGCTGTCTGGAGATGACGGTGCAAACCTCCGCGACGGTGCGTCCCATGAAGGAGAACGTCGTCTATCTGCCGGCGTACCGTCATCGTCCGGCACGCAATGATCTTGCTACCGTCAATGGACAATGCCGCCTTGCAGAAACAGAGAACCGCGCCCTTTGCCGCCTTCTTGACGATCTTGAAGCTGGCCTCGACCAACTGACCGACATTTTAGAGCCCGCAGCAGCGATGGACGCCTGAAAGGCGTCAACAGTATTTTATACACCGGGATCGACTAAGCTGTCTCTCGACGAATAAAATCAATAATGAGCAAAATCAAAATGCCAGACATGAAGAGAATAGCGGGCGGGCTTATGGCGGCTAAAAAAGCAATAGCTAATACCGTTAACAGCCGCGGCCGTTTTACGCTATCATGATAAAGAACTAGGTCTTCAATGTACTCAAGATACCATGGGTCGATAAACTCATAGCCGCCTAAGAGCCCATTATTTCTTACTAAACTTTCATCACTCTTCCTCTCGCAAACCAGAAGCTGTTCGAGCTCTATTGTTTTAAATTTGTACGCTCTTAAGTCTAGTTCAGTACCGATGTCTCTGTCGAGACAATCTCCTACCTGAATTGAAGAGCTTGGAGCATAGAACATAAGTTTCTTATTGTTAGAATACTCAAAATCATAGTTATGGATGTAGAAAACGATCCAAAGTAACACTCCCACTAAACAAAGCCATAAAGCGCTAACGACCAACCATGATCGAAGAAGAAAAAACTTCCATTCGAAAGAAGCAGTCATCGCTGAATGAGCCTGTCCATTTTAGATGAGCTGAGCATGCGCGCTATCGGCTTTCATTCACACCAAATGCTATTCTCAATGCGTCAACATCTAAGGAGATTCACAGTCTGATAATTTCTCAATCTGGGAAATGAGTAAGGAATCTTCATTATTATCTAATGTTGCCTCATTGGCACACATATGCATGGCAACGCATGCTTGAGAGTCGGTGGATGGCCATTCCACTTTTCCTGCGATGGCATACTCGCATTTTCTAAAAGCGTTATGTGCCTCCCAGGAAATTAGACTTGGGAAAAATGCTTGAGCACCGAGATAAATTAATGCAGGCAGACTTGGGAATATGACAAACAATCCAGCTAAGCACATAGCTACGAACGGGCCGATAAGAATTATCTTCTTCATGAAAACTCTAAATGCCTTAGTTAGTGGATGCGATCCACAAGACCGAACTCGCATGCGAGCCATATTGCCGCTGCAAATCTCACTTCATGACACGGGGGTCACTCGGCATTTGGCCGGTCCATTTCGTTCATACGAAGTGTAGTGAACCGGTGCAATGGAGCGCGTTGTCAGAGATAATGCTGACTCAATTGAGATCGACAACGAGGTTTGCGTAACCCTGGCAAGCATTCTAGGGCTAGGCCCGTTTTGATTACCCACGGCACCTTGATAGATTTGCAACGAGGCAAGCGCTGGTTCTTGAGGAGTTTTTTGTAAGTCCGCATAAACCGGCCCACAGGAACCGTCTGGAAGCACCTCCATCAACAAAAACCGCCCATCATTTTCTAATACATCTATCATTCTTAGCGCTTCATATTCCGGCACTTCTTTAAGCCAGCGCCCGGCAATCAATGAAGTATCGTTAGCGCGTACTGAAGAGGCAGCCATAAAGCTCAAAATTAACACTGCTAGGCAGGCGCCAGCAGCTCTGATATTCCTGTGATGACGTTTCATTCGCATTTCAAATCCACCCTATGTCAAAGCTTATACTACTACTGTGTTTAATCTGCATTGGGACGCTAGCAGCGCTCACAGCTTTCTCAGCCGTGGCTGAGGCTCTTCATTACTGGAACCTACCGGATTATCTGGTAAGCATCGAACGTCAGCTTCCTCATCTCTTTCCCATTCACATGATCGCGGGCGCACTCGCGCTGATTTTTATTCTTCCCACGCTCATGTCGCGCCCTGGATGTTTTTGGCATCGAGTATGTGGCCGCCTAACGGCTATCGCGGTCATCGTGGCCGGGACGACGTCGCTGATTGTGGTCTTTTACAGTCATTCTCCACTTCTTGCCCGCATCGCCTTTGCTGTTCAAGGACTTCTGTGGCTTGGGTTACTTGGCGCTGGTCTTAAAGCACTTTATCAGCAGCGTATCGATGCGCATCGACGCTATATGATGATGATGGCTGCGATGACAATTAGCCCCGTAGTCTTTCGTGTGATGCTTGCGACCACCTACTTCTTAGATCCAAGCTCTGACTTCGAGACTATCTATCAGTCCGTAGCTTGGGCAGCCTGGATATTGCCGCTGGGTGCTGTAGCGTGCATTATCGCCTTTCAACGAATACTCAATTCTATTCGCCTGGCGCGAGAGATTTAACCCTTCTGCTCGATCATTCACTTACCTGCACCTCGATGGCTGGGTAATTGTGCCGCTCGATCTATATAATCTATCTTCATCATCCATTATGTGACAAGCATCACGCAGCTCGGTTATAGCGTCGTCATAGTCTTGCCGTAATCGCGCGGCTATGTACTGAACATAGCCATGTGTTGATCGACAAAAGGATTTAGAAATGCGTCGATATCTAACCGCCGGTATTAGCCTCTCGGCTCTCCTGATAGC
>CAYOYT010000360.1:0-3302 GCA_964408245.1 uncultured Dongia sp.
CAGCAGCCATGGGCCAGCATCGCGCAGCATGCTGAACGAGACGCCGGTATTCCAGGCCATCACCAGATTGATGCCCATGCCGCCGATGGAGATCACGGGAATGACGCGGGGCGGATTCATCACCTCGACCATGATCAGCCATTTGGTGAACTGGTCGGCGACGATGATAAGCCCGGCAAGGATGATGGCATGACGGAAGAGCGCTGCGGAGATAATGCGCATCACTTCGGCTCCATTCCGAAACCGGGTCTAGTAGAGCCACCCCCTCTCCCACGTAGGGGAGAGGGAGAAGAAGGCAAAGCTCGCTCAGATTCCCTCCCCCCTGCGTGGGGGAGGGCTAGGGAGAGGGGGTGCTTCTTGAACATCACGCCGCCTCAACTGTATCGGCACAGCGATGACAGAGCGTCAGATGCGCTTTATTTTCGCCCACCTCAGGAAGGATCTGCCAGCAGCGCTCGCATTTCTCGCCATCCGCGAGATCGACCACCACTGCCACCCCTGTCACGTCGCTTTGCGTAAAGGCACTGACTGGTGCCGCATCGCTCAGGAGCAAGATATTGGACGTGATGGCGATCTCGGCAAGGTCCAGACCTTTGAGTTCCGCTTGCCGTTCCGCTGACAGATAGACCTTGGGCTTTGCCTGCAGGCTGGCGCCGATCTTCTTCTCGGCGCGCGCCAGTTCCAGGGCGCCCGTCACGACTCGGCGGATGTCACGCACCTTGCTCCATTTCTTGGCCAGTGCCTCGTCCTTCCAGGAAGCGGGTACGTGCGGCATCACGCGCAGATGCACGCTCTGTGCGCCATCCTGCCACGGCCGCGCCCGCCAGGCTTCCTCCGCCGTGAAACACAGGATCGGGGCGAGCCAGGCGGTGAGGCACGAGAAAACCTCATGAAGCACCGTGCGCGTGGCGCGCCGGCGCACCGAATTCGGTCGGTCGCAATAAAGCGCGTCCTTACGGATGTCGAAATAGAAGGCGGAAAGATCGACCGCGCAAAAATTATGCAGCTCGGTGAACAAGCTGTGAAATTCATACCCGTCGATCCCGTCGCGCACGACCTGGTCGAGCTCACTCAGACGATGTAACGCCCAGCGGTCGAGCTCCGGCATCTCAGCCGGTACGAGGCGTTCGGATTCCTGCCAGCCGTCGAGCGCGCCCAGAACATAGCGAAAAGTATTGCGCAGGCGCCGATAAGCTTCCGCCGCATGTTTCAGGATCTCGTTGCCGATGCGCTGGTCATCGGCATAATCGGTCGAGACGACCCACAAACGCAGGATGTCGGCACCGTATTGCTCCATCACCTTCTGTGGCGCAATGACGTTGCCGAGTGACTTCGACATCTTGCGGCCCTGCTCATCGAGCGTGAAGCCGTGCGTGAGAACACCCTTATAGGGCGCCTTGCCACGGGTGCCGACACTTTCCAGCAGTGAGGAATGAAACCAGCCGCGATGCTGGTCGGATCCTTCAAGATAAAGATCGGCCGGCGCATGCATGTCCCAGCTTGGATCGGCGCGCGTGGCTTCTTCCAGTACAAAGGCATGGGTCGAGCCGGAATCGAACCAGACATCGACGATGTCCTTAATCTGCTCATAGTCGCTGGCGTTGTAATCATTGCCAAGAAATCGCGATGCATCGCTTGAATACCACGCGTCGGCACCTTCTTTCATGAAGGCATCGACAACGCGCTCAACCACCTTTTGATCGCGAAGTGGCTCTTGCGTCTTCTTATGGACGAACACAGCGATCGGGACACCCCAGGCGCGCTGACGGCTGATGCACCAATCGGGCCGGTTCTCGATCATGGAATAGAGGCGCGTCTTGCCGGCTTGCGGCACAAAGCGCGTCTTCTCGATCTCGGAGAGGGCCGTCTTGCGCAAATCGTTCTTCTCCATTGAGATGAACCATTGCGGCGTGTTCCTAAAGATGATCGGCGCCTTTGATCGCCAGGAATGCGGATAGGAATGGGTGATCTTGCCGCTGGCGACCAGCATGCCGCGCGAGGTCAGTTCCGCGATCACTGCATCATCGGCATCGCCTTTCTTGCCATATTGGTTCATCACGCGCTTGCCGGCGAAAAGCGGCACGTGGTCGTAATAGGCGCCATCGGCGCCCACCGTCTGCGGCACCTCGATGCCATTGGCAAGACCCAGCTCGTAATCGTCAGCACCATGGCCAGGGGCGATGTGGACAAAACCGGTGCCAGCATCGGTCGAAACAAAATCGCCCGCGTAAGGCCGCACCTCGAAATCGTAACCGGCGCCGTGAAACGGGTGATGTGTCACGGCGCCAGCAAGCTCGGAACCCTTGCCCGACCAGATCTCTGTCGATGCGTTGATCGCGGCCTTCTCTTCAAAGGCTGCTTTCAAATCCGCCGCGACGACCAAGCGATCGCCGACTTGCACCTGTGCACCATCGCCGACACCAGCGACTTCCAGGCCGACATAGTCGATGCTTTGGCCGAAGGCGATGGCGCGGTTGCCAGGGATGGTCCAGGGCGTCGTCGTCCAAATGACGATGGCAGCACCTTTCAGTCCCGCCGGACCTTGCTGGATCGGAAACTTCACCCATATCGTGTTGCTGACATGGTCATGATATTCGACTTCCGCCTCGGCGAGCGCTGTCTTCTCAACGACTGACCACATCACGGGCTTCGAACCGCGAAAAAGCCCGCCGTTCATCAAGAATTTGCCGATCTCGCGCACGATTTGTGCCTCGGCCGCGAACGCCATCGTGGTATAGGGATGATCCCAATCGCCGAATACACCCAGGCGTTTGAATTCTTCGCGCTGCACGTCGATCCATTTGGCAGCGAAGTCACGACACTGGCGGCGAAACTCGTTGATCTCCACCTCATCCTTGTTCTTGCCGGCTTTGCGGTACTGCTCTTCGATCATCCATTCGATGGGTAGGCCATGGCAGTCCCAGCCAGGAACATAATGCGCGTCCTTGCCCAACATCTGCTGCGAGCGGTTGACGACGTCTTTCAAGATTTTATTGAGCGCGTGCCCGATATGGATGTTGCCATTGGCGTAAGGCGGGCCGTCATGCAGCACGAACTTCTGCTTGCCCTGAGAGACCTTGCGCAAACTGCCATAGAGATCTTCTTTCACCCACGAATCGAGAATCGTCGGCTCCTTCTTCGGCAAATCGCCACGCATGGGGAAGTCCGTCTTCGGCAGGAAGACGGTGTTTTTATAATCAGGCTTATTAGCGTCGACGCTCATCTTGTTCAATTCCAGTCATCTAAAGTCGTCAATCCAGTTTAGCACTGCCCGGATGGCCACCAGGCTGCGGGCCATGATA
>CAYOYT010000361.1:0-3302 GCA_964408245.1 uncultured Dongia sp.
ACGCCTTCATTGGCATCGAAGCCGTCCATCTCCACCAGCATCTGGTTCAGCGTCTGCTCGCGCTCGTCATTGCCACCGCCGAGGCCAGCGCCACGATGGCGGCCGACCGCATCGATTTCGTCAATGAAAATAATACAAGGCGCATTCTTCTTACCCTGCTCGAACATGTCACGAACGCGGCTGGCACCAACGCCGACAAACATTTCCACGAAATCCGAGCCCGAAATAGTAAAGAAAGGCACGTTCGCTTCGCCAGCAATGGCGCGGGCAAGCAGCGTCTTGCCGGTACCCGGGGGCCCGACCAGCAAGCAGCCCTTGGGGATCTTGCCGCCGAGGCGCTGGAATTTCTGCGGATCCTTCAAGAACTCGACGATCTCTTCCAGCTCGCCCTTGGCCTCTTCGATGCCAGCAACGTCGTCGAACGTAACGCGACCCGTACGCTCGGTCAGCAGCTTGGCGCGCGACTTACCGAAACCCATGGCTTTGCCGCCCTGGCCCTGCATTTGGCGCATAAAGAAGATCCAAATGCCGACGATAATGATGAGCGGCGCCCAGTTGATAAGGAGCGCCATGAAAGGACTCATCCCGTCATCCTGTGGCGCTGCCTTGATCTCGACGCCCTTGGCGCTCAGATTTTCGACCAGCTTGGGATCATCGGGCGCATAGGTGGAGAAGACCTGGCCATCGGTGGTGCTGCCGGTAATCTCAGGTCCGCGAATGGTGACGCTGGTGACCGAACCCTCATTTACCTTGGCGAGGAACGAGGAATAAGCCAGCTGGGTCTGCGCGGTGCGTGAAGTCGCCCCGAACATTTGGAATAGGACGACAAGCAAAAGGCCGATCGCCACCCAGATTATCAGGTTCTTACCCCAATTCACAATTTACTTCCTTTATAAGGTCTTAAGGTCGGTCCCAAGTCCGGAATGGCTGCCTGCTAAAGCGTCGCTACCAGCACTGATATCCCGACCAGTCTGCAGTAGTTAAATAGTGTGCTGCCACTCAGGCGCAACTGTAAAGGCGCTTGAGGTTGCTGAATTACGAGGCAAAAAGCGAAAATGGGTGTCGCTTCCTCGCCCATATGGGTCGAAATTGAGAAATGGCACAAAAATGAGACGTCCTGCCGAGTCTCTGACGGCCGGAAGCGCCGGCCGGGCCACAGCGGGAATATCCCTGTTCGAGGATTGGGCATACCCGCTTTGCCCGATTTCCGCCACCCCCGCTTCACCAAGCGCCTTTACAGTCATGTCCGGGGCGAATTTCACAGCAAAGCGACCGTCCCACAGACCGTTGCACCGCAATTCCTGCGTTACACCAGCAGCTTCCCGGCAGATAATACCCTGCCCGCGCCAATGACTGAGGAGCGCGCCGCCCAGACTCATCACGCGTGGACCCGACAACCAGTCGCCCAGCACCCGAGCCAAAGGGATTTGCGCCGGAGGATAATGCGCACCGGCTGCGAGCCGGATCAGTCGCCCCAGCCCCGCCACAGCAATCCGCTCCGGAACGTGCCGCCAAGGCTCGAGATCGACGCAGATGTGGCCGGCCATTTTGATATCCGCCGACCGGACGAATAAATCTGCGACCGACCATTCGTCTTTTGCTCGTTGGGCACTCCAGCGAGCGATATTAGCCGCACTCGGCAAGCTGCCCTCAATACCCTGGCGCCATCTGATGCGCTCAAAGCGAAGGTCACGATTGCTGGGGTCCTCAATCCATGCCAGGCCTGCGCGGGCAAGGAAATGTCGAAGCGCACCTCCTGGGACCGGCAACAATGGGCGCAGCAAACGAACGCCGTTCAGCACCGAAATCAGACTCATGCCGGCAAGACCCATCTCGGATGCGCCACCGCGAGCCTGCCGCATAGCAGCGGTCTCGCGCTGATCGTCTAATTGATGCGCAGTGGCAAGGTGCAGGATTCCGGCTAGCCGGCACCAAGTCGAGACTAAATCATAGCGGGCGGCACGGGCCGCGGCCGCCAATCCGGTCTCGGGTTTATCCCCCGACCACCTCAGAATGTGATGTGCAATCCCAGCTTCGGCTGCCCAGGAGGAAACCTGGTCTGCCTCGCCGGCAGACTCCCGACGCAATTCATGATCGACGGTCAGGGCCGTCAATTTCCCTTCTCGGTCGCGCACCCAACGATTGAGGAGATGCATCAGCGCCAGGCTATCGGCGCCACCGGAGACGGCAACGGCGATATGCGGACGCGGCTCGAACGGGCCGCATGCCGCCATCAAGACGGCAAAAGCGGCAACGTCGAGTGATGCTAGCGGATTATCCCCCAGCAACGACCTCTCAGCCGCATTTGTAGCGTTGTTTTGCACGAGCGGCACGATCCTTGATCGCTTGCGATGCACCCGGAAATTGCTTATCCAGCTGACGAAAGGCCGTACAAGCATCGCTATTGCGCCCGATCTGTCCCAGTGACATTCCCAACTTCAACAGATTATCCGATGATTTGGCGCTCTTAGGATATTTTTGATACCCCTCCGCAAAAGCCACCGACGCGTTCTTGAAGTCGCTGCGCACGTAATAAGTCTCGCCCAACCAGTACTGCGCGTTGCCTGCCAGTGGATCCTTTGGGTGTTCAGCAACGAAAGCCTTCAGAGCGATTTCCGCTTCTGGATAGGCACCACGCTGTACCAGGCCAGTTGCATAGTCATATTGCTGCTGCGGCGTGTCGCCCGGCAGCACGACTGAGCTTCCCGCGGCTGCTGAAGCTTGCTCAGCAGCACCTGCAGGCGACTGCGGCAAGCTCTGCATTTGGTCGGCTGAAAGCGTACCCATCACACCGGGCTGACCCGGCTGCGGCGGCGCTCCCGGATCAGTATCGGCGGTGGTCGCCACAACGTTGCCCGTCACCCCAGGGGTGCCGCCGGCAACCACGGGTGCAGCACCCGTTGCGCCCGCGCCGCCCTTCTCGACGGCACCGAGACGAAACTCGGTATCTTTCTGCATGCGCTCGAATTTGTCGGCTAGATCGTTAATCTTAAGCTCAAGTTGCTCGATTTGACCGGTAAGCTGGCTCATTTGCTGGTCGTATTGCTGGAACCGAACTTCGTTCTGAGCCGCGGGCGTACCACCCACGGCTGCGGTTCCTTTGGGTAACTGATTTTCGAGATAGAGCACCTTCTGCTTCAGCTGCTGCACCTCAGCACGAAGATTGTCGACCTCATCTGCCTTGACGCCGCCAAGTTGCGCCAGCGAAAGCAAGCCGGCCATAATGGCTATTCTCATCCCATTTACAAAAGTCACGGGGCTTATCCTTATTGCTCGTCTGCTGGAGACCCAATCTTCAGGCC
>CAYOYT010000362.1:0-3300 GCA_964408245.1 uncultured Dongia sp.
GCGTCACGGGCATAACCCCGGCCTCGCCAGAAGCGCATGCCGACGATTTGAAACCATTGTCAGAGCGCGTGGCACAGTCGCTTGGCGGTGATCTGCAGCAGCAGTTCTATGCTGCTCTCAAGACCGAAATTCCAATCGAACGCGACGATACGCAGTGGCAGAGGTTGATCGATCAGCCTGATCAATAAGCGCCAGAATTGCGGGAATATCGATTATGAAAGTGGTACCGGATTTCGAGCGATTTGCCGCCAGCCATGAGGCGAGAAAGCCGCAGCTGGTCTGGACCAGGCTCGTCGCCGATCTGGAAACCACGATCTCGGTGATGCTGAAGCTCGCCGATGGCCGCAGCAATTCTATTCTGCTGGAATCGGTCGAAGGCGGCGCGACGCGCGGCCGCTATTCGATCATTGGCCTCAAGCCCGATCTTATCTGGCGCTGCCGCGGCGACGCTGCAGAGATTAACCGCAACGCTCGCTTCGAGCCGGACAAGTTCACGGCAGAAAAAGCACCATCACTGGAATCCTTGCGTGCCCTTATTAAGGAAAGCCGGATCGAGGTGCCGGCGGGACTGCCGCCTATGGCGTCGGGCCTCTTCGGTTACCTTGGCTATGATATGGTCCGCCAGGTGGAAAAGCTGCCGGAACTGAAGCCCGACAAATTAGGTCTTCATGACAGCATCTTCCTGCGCCCAACTCTCATCGCGATCTTCGACAATGTCGAAGATTCGCTGACCATCGTTACACCGGTTTGGAACACCGACGGCCTCAATGCGCGGGCCGCGTATAACCAAGCTCTCGAACGTCTCAACGATATCGTAACGGATCTCGATCGCGGCTTGCCACAGCAAGCCGGTGCCGTCGATATGGTGAGCGCGCCGGAACCGCAATCCAATATGACGCGGGAATATTTTGGCGAGATGGTCGCGAAAGCAAAAGACTACATTTTGGCCGGCGACATCTTTCAGGTGGTGCTGTCGCAACGCTTTTCACTTCCATTTAAGCTGCCGCCCTTTGCTCTCTATCGCTCGCTGCGACGGCTCAACCCATCGCCCTTCCTGTTCTTCTTAGACCTGGGCGACTTCACCATCATCGGCTCGAGCCCAGAAATCTTGGTGCGCCTGCGCGACGAAAAGGTCACAATTCGCCCGATCGCCGGCACGCGCCCGCGCGGCAAAACACCGGAAGAAGACAATGCCCATGCAGCTAGTCTTCTCAGCGACGAGAAGGAGCTTGCCGAGCATCTGATGCTGCTGGATCTTGGCCGCAATGATGTCGGCCGCGTCGCCGCAATCGGTTCTGTCAAAGTAACCGAGAAGTTCACTATCGAGAATTACAGCCATGTCATGCATATCGTCTCGAATGTCGAAGGCAAGATCGACAAAAAGCACGATGCGATGGATGCACTGATGGCTGGATTTCCAGCAGGCACCGTCTCCGGCGCGCCTAAGGTGCGCGCTATGGAGATTATCGAAGAACTAGAGTCAGAGCGTCGCGGCGTCTATGGCGGCGCCATCGGCTATTTCGCGGCCGACGGCTCAATGGATACCTGCATCGCGCTTCGTACGGCGGTCATTAAGGACGGTATGATGTATGTCCAGGCAGGTGCTGGCATCGTCCACGATTCCGTGCCGGAAAGTGAGTTCCAGGAATGCCACCACAAAGCCCGCGCTTTGGTATGGGCCGCGCAGGAAGCCGTGCTGTTCGCTCAGGGTGGCAATCGTAACCGGTAAGGATTTGCTCGCGATTATGTCAAGAGCATGCCACGCGGTGATCAAGTGCCGGAGTGTGGAAAAAGCTCCAGGTCGAAGCGCTGCTCGCGCATCGTGCGCCCCCAAGTATTTGCCTCCTGCTCTTCAGCAAGCTTGAATCCAGTTTGTTCATAAAGTCGACGCGCCGAATCAAGGCCGGCAAAAGTATAGAGATAAACGTGGCGATAATCGTGGTCCCGGCAGAAGCCGATCGCCCTATCTAGCAATTGCTTACCGAGGCCAGTGCGCTGAGCCTCCGGAGCGACGATGAACCAGCGTAAATGTGCGCCTCGCCCGGCGTGATCGTCGCCATCGATGGCAATAGACCCTAAGAACCGCTCGTCAGGTCTTTTGGCCACCAACAACAGGTCACGATCGCGATTCATGTTGATGGCGAAACCAGCGAGGTCGGCTGCCACCTTCACTTCAAATTTCAGGCCAAATGACCAAGCCTCGGCATAGTAGCGGGCATGGGCGCCAACAATATCCGCAATGACACCCGGATAGTATTTATGGTCGAATTGCATTCAAACCACTCCTTATCTAACCGGCAACACCTTCGCGCTTCTTGATAATTGTGGTCAAAGGCACGATGGCAAAGCCACGTGCCTTCGCTTCGGGCAACCACCGTTTTAGCACAGCAATGGTGCCCGGATGCGGATGGCCAATGGCAACGGCATAACCTTGGCGGCGGGCCACAGCCTCCGCCTCGACAAGCTGGCGCGCAACCGCAGCCTCGCTCATGTCATCATCGAGAAACACATCGCGGGCGATATGCGTGACGTCCATTGCTGCGGCCATGCGATCTCCGACACTACCGGCAATGGTTTTGGAATCAAGGAACAATAGACCTCTGCGCTTGGCCTCCTCTAACACCACACGCATGCCATCGGTGTCTTGGGTGAAGCGACTGCCCATGTGATTGTTGAAGCCGACATAGCCTTTGAAGCGTCCCAGACCCCAATCGATTCGACGCTTCAATTCATCTGGCGCCATGCCGACATTGAGCACATTGGGGCCTGGATTGATGGCCGTGTTCATCGGCTGCATGGGCATATGGACCATGATCTCATGCCCTTTGGCATGCGCCCGTTCCGCCAAGGAAGCGGCATTCTTGGCATAGGTCATGATGGAAAGAACGATTGGTGCCGGCAGAGCTACAGCCATTTCCGCGTGCTGTGGCGCTACGCCGACATCGTCAAGCACGATGGCGATCATCGGCTGATTGCCGGGATCGAGGGCCGCCACCGAATTTTCGAGCCATAACGGTGCCGCCAGTTCCTTATCTCTTGGAGCAGGCTCCACTTTGACGGCGGCTTCGTCCGGTGGGATGACCATATCTGGCGCCGAGAGATGTGCCCCCTCTTCCGCTTGAGCCGGCACATCCGTAGTATTTGGCACCTCTGCTGACGAGACGGCAGTCGCCACCTCAGCCGGCGTTTTGACTAAATCAGGCACCTTGGTCTGGCTAATGGCGGTCGTCGATTTCGGTAATTTCGCCGGCGCTTCCGCCACGACTGCCGGGCGATCCCTTTTCTGCAACAACGTGGGAT
>CAYOYT010000363.1:0-3286 GCA_964408245.1 uncultured Dongia sp.
GTAAGCAATGACCGCGACACCGGCGGCACTGAGGCGCATCCATAAGGCCGTATCACCGAGAGCGCCCTGCGGTGCCACAATGAGGCGTGCGATCAGACCAGCAAGCAGCGCATAAGCAACGCACGCAGTCCAGCGCATCCAAGCTGAGCTGGGGTCGATGCGGCCCGACAAAGCAACACCAGCCGCGCGCCAAGCATAGGTAACGACAGCACCCACAAGGATGAACCACCAGGCCGTCATGCGCGACCCCGATGAATGATCAGGAAGGCCAATGTGCCTCCGCCGATGCCAGTCACCAGCAGGCCCCAATCGGGACTAACGAGATGGAGAAGCGGCCCCATCACTGCACCGATGACGAGAGCAAGGCCGCGTTCCTTGCGCGCCAGATCGCCAACAAAAAGCAGCATGAAATAAAGTGGGTTGAGGAAGACAAGACCGAGCGTCACCGGCAAAGGCAGCATATCGACCAGCAAAAAACCAAGCGCGGTCGCCAAGATTGTCACCAGCCAGATGACGAGTGTGAAACCGAGGAAGAAGGGAAGGCGCTGATCTGGCGGCATCGCCGGAGTACGCTGCATGGCGACGGCCCAGCCGGTAAGTGCCACGAAATGAGCGGCGACATAGTGAATGAGGCGCGGGTTTGCCGCGCCGTCTCCCTGCCGCAATGTCGGTAGCAAGGTCACCACCATCGGCAGCAAGCGCGCATTCGCAAGACCTACCGCGATGGCAGCGGCAAGAATCGATCCACCCGCCGCGAAGATCTCGATGAGCGCGATCTGGCCAGGCAGTGCCCAACCCGTGACCGTGGAAGCAAGTCCCTGGATGAGATCGAAACCCGCCTGATGGACAAAGGCGCCGAAGCCGACATAACTGGCACCCAGCACCAAACCCGGGGCACCGATGGCGGCCCGCACGCCAGCACGACGCGCGTCACGCGGCGATCCGAAATCCAAGGACCATAGTGCCTTTGGTAGCATATCGTCGGACAGTTCCTGCATGTTATGCAGAAACATAAGCGGGAAGCCTTGCGGCGTCATCCACCTTCCGCCACAGTCGTCCATGATGGAAACGCAGATGAAAAATCAGGCAGCCATGTCGGTCAGCAGAGAGCCCAGTTTTGCGCAATTGATCCCCGAGGGCGACAATCGCCCACGGCAGGTCTGCACCGATTGCGGCTTCGTCGCTTACGAGAACCCTAAAGTCGTCGTAGGCGCTGTGGTGACTTGGGGCGAGCAAATTCTGCTCTGCCGGCGCGCGATCAATCCCCATCGTGGCTTTTGGACTCTGCCCGCAGGTTTCCTGGAACTGCATGAAAGTGCTGAGACCGGGGCCCAGCGCGAAGCGATGGAAGAAGCCAATGCAAAGATCCAGATCGACATGCTGCTCGTCGCTTACACCATCCCGCGGCTCTCGCAAGTTCAGCTCATCTACCGCGCGCGCCTGCTCGATTCCGCGATCAGCCCTGGCATCGAGAGCCTGGACGTGAGCCTCTTCGATTACGCGGACATTCCCTGGAATGAGCTCGCCTTCCCGTCCGTGCACTGGGCGCTGACGCAATTCGCCCGTGTGCGACATCTCAGCGCCTTTCCCGCCTTCGGCAATCCGCCGGGCGAGATCGGAGATCATCATCCTTGAACGCTGAGACTACCCTCGCCTGGCGCGTCGAGCGCGTCTGCTATTATGCCTGGCCGGCGCTCAGGCAAGAAAGATGGGGCGATTGGGTATTCCGCTTTTCCAACGGCCTCACCAAACGCGCCAATTCAGTCAATCCCTGGCAAGCGCCGCAAGGCGATCTAACAGCGATGCTGATGGCGGCGCGTACGGCTTTCGCGCGCGAAAGGCTGCCGCTTATCGTGCGCCTTCCCTCCTTCGCGAATGCCGATATCGAACAACAGTTGGCAGCGCACGGCTTTACATCAGAAGGCGAGACGCTAACGTTTCATAGCGAGCTACCGCAGATGCCGATGCGACGCGACCCGGATGTCACGATCCAATCGCACCCAGACGAGGCATGGCTAAGGCGACTATGGACGCTGAAAGGCTTCGATGAGGAGAGTTGCCGCACGCATCGCGCCATCCTAGGCAAGATCGCGGATCCAGCAGCCTTCATGGGATTGCGGATCGCAGGTGATATCGTGGCTTTGGGCTTCGTCGTGATTCATGATAATCTGCTCTGTATCGAATCTCTGATCACCGATCCCGACCAACGCGGCAAAGGCCATGGCCGCCGGCTGCTGGGGGCCATGCTGGCTTGGGGCATCAGCCAAGGTGTTGAAGGTGCCTGCCTGCAAGTCGTTGCCGAGAACGATGCCGCGATCCGGCTTTATCGCGGCATGGGATTTTCGCGTGAGCTCTATCGCTACAAATATTGGCGGACGGCTCCTGCCGGCTGAAACGCCTTCCCTCTCCCCTCGCGGGAGAGGGTTCAATATCGCTGGCGAGACCCAGTTCTTTATCGTGGCCGGGGTTTGGCCCGTGCGGTCGGTTCAGCGATCAAGGGATCGTCGGGCCAGTAATGCTTGGGGTACTGGCCTTTCATATCCGCCTTCACCGCCTTATAAGCGCCTTGCCAAAAACTGGCCAGATCCTGTGTCACCTGCACCGGACGGCGCGCCGGTGAAAGCAGATGCAAGAGGACCGGCACGCGACCGCCGGCAATGCGCGGCGTCTGTGTGGCGCCGAACATTTCTTGGAGCCGCACCGCCAACACGGGCTGATCGCCGCTGTCATAATCCAACGGCACACGAGAACCTGAAGGAACATCGATATGCGTTGGTGCCAATTGCTCCAGTGCCTGGCGCTGCTGCCAATCGAGGCTATCGCCAAGTGCGGCATGAAGATCGAGCCGATCGAGATGAGCGCGGCGAGAGATGCCGTCTAGATGCGATCCCAGCCAATCGGGCAGGTTCGCCAGCAAGGCCGCATCGGACCAATCCGGCCATTTTTTTTCTGGCAGCGCCCGACGCAGGAAGGCGACACGCGCGCGCAAAGTCCGGGTGCTGCCGCTCCACGGCAAGGCATCGAGCCCCATTTGCCGGATGCCATCGATCATGGCCGCGCGCAGCAATTCCGGATCTGGTTTCTGCAGCGGTTTTTCCTCGAGGACCAGCGCCAGCAAGCGCCGCTGGTACTTGGCTTCCACGATGCCGTCGCGTGCATTCCAAATGACCTGTTCGCTGGTGGTGATCAACGCGGCGAAATCCTGTTCGATCTCTCCCAGGGAGATGGGTGCCGCGAGATAAATGCGCGCCGATTTCTGCCCGGCATCGAGGGTCGCCACGGCGAG
>CAYOYT010000364.1:0-3276 GCA_964408245.1 uncultured Dongia sp.
CGTTAGGATGGGTTGTGGCCGCGCGCACCCCTCTCTAATTCTCCCCCTCAGGGCGGGACTGGAGCGAGTTGTCGCTTCGACCTTAGCGACTTCTCCCTCCCCCCTTTGAGGGGTAGGGTAGGGAGGGGGTATCTCTCAATCGACCAGTTCTATCTCCACTGCAAAGAATCGCCCATCGCCATGGCTGTCGCGATGGAAGCGGATGCGCTGGCCTTCGGTAAGTTCGCGCAAGCCGGAGGCGTCTAACTCCGCTACATGAACGAAGACATCCGCCCCGCCATCATCGGGTTTTACGAAGCCGTAGCCCTTCTGCGCTTTGAACCAGAGGACAATGCCAGCGACTGATTTCTTTTCCTCTGCTGGTGCTGCTGGCTCACTTTCCGCTGCCGGCAATGTCATCGGTATCCCTCGTTAGATAATAGGCGGCGAGAATGGGCAAGAAGGTGATCACCATGACGATGATCGCAGCCACATTGGTGACCGGCCGCTGATGCGGGCGGGCCAATTGGCGGAACATCCAGATTGGCAACGTCTCCTGCTGTCCCGCTGTGAACGTGGTGACGATAATTTCATCGAAAGAGAGTGCGAAAGCCAGCATGCCCCCGGCAAGGAGAGCTGTGGCCAGATTGGGTAAGATCACGTGACGGAAGGTCTGGAACGTGTCGGCGCCGAGATCCATCGAGGCCTCGATGAGGGCTGGCGATGAGCGCCGCAACCGCGCGATGGCATTATTATAGACCACGACGACGCAGAATGTGGCATGACCCAGCACGATGGTTAGGTAGCTAAACGGGATATCGCCGATGGCGAATGCCGAACGCAGGCTGATACCGGTGACAATTCCGGGAAGAGCGATCGGCAACAGAATGAGGAGTGTCACGGCTTCTTTGCCAAAGAACTTAAAACGGTACATGGCTGCAGCGGCTAGCGTGCCCAGCACCATGGCGATAGCCATGGCGGCGAAAGCGACTTGCACCGACAAGATGAGTGCATCCCAGAAATCTTGGCGCGCCCATGTCACGGCGAACCATTCCGTCGTGAGACCTGGCGGCGGGAAGGAATAGCTCGCCTCATCTGTGGTGAAGCCGTAAAGCACGATGAAGAGGATCGGAAGATTCAGATAGAATACGCCGAACCAAGCGGCAATCTTTAGGCCCCAGCCGGCCTGGCCCTTCGAACGGTCCGGAGCTGTCACTTTAGAGAGCATCGAAGGCTCCCAGACGTTTGGCAATCGTGAGGTAGACGGCCATGATGACGATCGGCACCATCGCAAAGGCGGCTGCCATCGGAATATCGCCAGCTGTACCCTGAAACTGATAGACCGCCTGGCCGATAAAAGGCCGAGACGAACCGATAAGCTGCGGGATGATGTAATCGCCCAAGGTCAACGAGAAAGTGAAGATCGATCCCGCGGCGATGCCGGGAATGGCAAGAGGGAAGATGACTTTGCGGAAGGTCTCATTCGGTTTGGCGCCAAGATCGCCCGATGCCTCAATAAGCGAGCGGGGTACGCGTTCCAGCGCTGCTTGAATCGGGAGCACCATGAAGGGCAGCCAAATATAAACGAAAGTCAGCGTGGTACCGATATAGGAGGTGGAGAGCGACGAACCCTCGATGATCGGAAGGGTCAAAACCCAGTCGAGAGCCGGGCCAAGACCAACGGCATTCATGGCCCAGTGGATGGCGCCTTCTTTGGCAAGGATGAGTTTCCAAGAATAGACGCGCACAAGGTAATTGGACCAGAGCGGCAGCATGACCGCGACATAGAACAGCGCCTTCATACGGCCGCTGGCGAAGCGAGCGATATAATAAGCGAGCGGAAAAGCAATGATCCTGGAGATCACGGTTACCACCACCGCCATTACCAGAGTGCGCAGGATGATGCTGAGATTGGTTGCTGTGAAAAGCCGAGCATAAGTATCGAGTGTCGGCTGATAAACCACTTGCGCAGTGAAATCGTCGATCGAAAAGAAGCTCTGCGCCAGCAGCGTGAATAGTGAGCCGAGATAAATAATCCCCAACCATAGCAACGGTGGCACTAACAGTAAGGTCAGTAAGAGTTGCGGTCTTTTGTAGAGGAAGGTCGACAGATTGTTGGTGATCGAGCGCGATCGAATTGTGGGGGCCATGTCGATGGACCTCTTTAACGTGCAAAACGCATCAAGTGACGCGTTTCCCACCACAGTTGTACATTCTCGCCTTCTTTGGGCTCGAGATGGGCTTCGCGATTTTGAACCGTTACCGTGATCTGGGCCCCGTCGGGAAGGGCTACATCGTAGCGCGTGTTGGCACCAAGATAGAGAATAGCAACAACCCGTCCCACCACACCCATCGTGTTGGCCGGAACAGCTCTGCCGACGCGGTCGAGATGGATCTTCTCGGGGCGGATGGAGCAAGCGCTGTGAGTGCCCGCCACCGCGCGGGCGACGGAACCTTCGAGCAGGTTAGACACGCCGACAAAGCCAGCGACGAAGGCGGTGCTTGGCCTCTCGTAAATTTCGGTCGGGCTGGCTAGCTGTTCAATCTTACCCTGATTGAAGACGGCGACACGATCGCTCATCGACAAGGCCTCGCCTTGATCATGTGTCACATACACGAAGGTGATGCCGACGCGACGCTGAATGGCCCTAAGTTCGACCTGCATCTGCTCGCGCAATTTGAGATCGAGCGCGCCCAAAGGTTCATCGAGCAGCAGGACTTTGGGATGATTGACGAGCGCGCGGGCCAAGGCCACGCGTTGGCGCTGGCCGCCGGAAAGTTGGGACGGTTTGCGGCCGCCGAAACCGCCCAGAGCTACCATGTCGAGTATCTCCTCGGCCTGTCGGCGGCGTTCGTTCGTCGAAACTTTACGGATCATCAGACCGTAAGCGACGTTATCGAGCACGCTCATATGCGGAAAGAGCGCATAATCCTGAAATACGGTGTTAACGTCGCGATTATAGGGCGGGACGCCCGTCATATTGGCGCCATCGACAATGACCTGACCTTCGCTCGGCTGCTCAAAACCAGCAATGAGCCGCAGGCAAGTGGTCTTGCCGGAGCCAGACGGCCCCAGCATGGCGAAGAATTCGCCCTCCTTGATATCGAAATTGACTGCATCCACCGCTTTCACAGCGCCGAAATGGCGCGAGACATTTTTGAAGGAAACCGCAGTGGGGCCTGAGCTCATCATCGAAATCCGAGACATTAATATAGAATTGGGGCGGACCATCCCTGATCCGCCCCAGAGATAAGCGTGATGTGTTTATTGTCCGCTCTGGACCGACTGGACCGCGG
>CAYOYT010000365.1:0-3274 GCA_964408245.1 uncultured Dongia sp.
GCGTCTGCGGTGGCCGGCGACAGATTAATGACCAGCGCGCCGGAAAGCGGTTGCTTTCCCTTGAGAAGGGTTTCGTTTGCCGGCTGCCCGGGCGGCGCGATGAGAGAAACCGAGAGATCGATCGGTTGGCCCTTGCGAATGAGATTGAGAGTGGCCGAATCGCCAACCGGCAAGGTGGCGAGGCGAAAGCGCAGCCCTTCGGGATCCTCGACGTCGCGACCATTGACGCCAATGATGATGTCTCCGGGTTTGAGGCCAGCGCGTTCGGCAGGACCTTGTGCGTAAAGCTGCTGCACCACGATTCCGCTAGGCCGCTCGAGACCGAGACTTTGCGCGATATCATTGGTAACGGCCTCGCCTGCAGCACCGATCCAGGGTCGTACCAACTTGCCACCATTGCCTTCGGCCTTCACGACGGCGGCAACCATGTTGCTGGGGATCGCGAAGCCGATGCCGACCGAACCGCCGGTCTTAGAGAAGATCGCGGTCGGAATACCAATCAGCTTGCCATCCATAGAAATAAGGGCGCCACCGGAATTGCCGGGATTGATCGCCGCATCGGTCTGGATGAAATAGCCAAAATCACCAATACCGGTATTGGTACGCGCAACGCCGGAGATGATGCCTGACGTCACGGTCTGGCCGACCCCGAAAGGATTGCCGATGGCGAGCACGAGATCGCCGACGTCAAGTTCATCGGAATCACGCAAGGATAGAACCGGCAGCGCCTGACCCTTGGCCTCGACCTTAAGCAACGCAAGATCGAGGCGCTCTTCTGCCGCCACCACTTTGGCCTCGAATTCGCGCTTGTCGTTGAGCACGACGCGGATCTGATCGGCGCCATCAATAACATGATTGTTGGTGACGATGAGCCCATCAGTGCGCACGATGACACCGGAACCCAGCGAGCCCTGCACGCGCTCCTTCGGCTGGCCGGATTTGAACTGATCGCCAAAGAACTGGCGGAAAAAGGGATCATCGAAGAAAGGCGAGGTCGCGCGTTGCTTGATGATGGTGCGGGTATAAATGTTCACCACGGCTGGTGCCGCGGCCCTCACCAAAGGTGCAAATGTGAGGTCGATTTGCGCTTGGCTGCTCGGTAAGGTTTGCTCAGCATGAGCTGGTGCGTCGATCGCGGCAGCAAGTAAAAGAAGGGTCGTGAGACCGGCTCGGATTGTTTTCATGACTAGCCTGACGTGTCCGTCTTTCGAATACGAGATGATAGCAAAAAGGGCGGCCAACAAGGGCCGCCCTTTCCATAATTTACCGGCTCAAAAAGCCTGCGCTCGATCAGGCGGCGGCTTCGGCGGCCGGTTCCTGCTTCGGGCCTGAATCCTGGCCCTTGGCGCTGACATCGCGATCGACGAATTCGATCACAGCCATCGGCGCCATGTCGCCATGACGGAAACCAGCCTTGAGAATACGCGTATAGCCGCCAGCGCGGCTCTTGTAGCGCGTGGCCAGAACAGAGATGAGTTTCTCGACGATCGTCTGATCCTGCAGCTGGGCGATGAGCTGACGACGGGCAGCGAGATCGCCCTTCTTGCCGACGGTCACAAGACGCTCGACGATCGGACGCAAATCCTTTGCCTTGGGGAGAGTCGTCGTAATCTGCTCGTGCTTAATCAAAGCCTGCGAGAGATTCATGAACAGCGCCTTGCGATGGCTGCTGGTGCGGTTGAGCTTACGGCCCTTCATACCGTGACGCATGCGATGGCTCCTTCTCTTTTCTGGCCTACGACCTCGTGCCGGCGATCAAAAATCGGCGGCGGTCGTAGATCCGATGGCAATCCCAGATCCGGCGCAAAACATTGCTTCAGGCGCGGTAGGGGCGGGTCACCATGACCCTAACAGGACCGGCAAAACTGTGTGCCGGCCCAAAAGGCAAAATTCCATACGGCCTAGCGTCAGTACGGTTCATCGAGACGGCGGGCCAGGTCCTCGATATTCTCTGGCGGCCAGTTCGGAATTTCCATGCCGAGATGGAGACCCATCTGGGTGAGAACTTCCTTGATCTCGTTGAGCGACTTACGGCCGAAATTCGGCGTCCGCAACATCTCAGCCTCGGTCTTCTGAACCAGATCGCCGATATAAATGATATTGTCGTTCTTAAGGCAGTTGGCAGAGCGCACGGAGAGCTCGAGCTCATCGACCTTGCGCAGCAGGTTGCGATTGAACGGCGGCTCGGAAGCGGCCGCTTCAGCCACGGCAGTGGTTGGCTCTTCGAAGTTGATGAAGAGTTGTAACTGGTCTTGCAGAATGCGCGCGGCGATCGCCAGCGAGTCTTCCGGCGTCACGGCGCCGTTGGTCTCAATCGAAAGCGACAGGCGGTCGTAATCGGTGACCTGACCGACACGGCTGTTGTCGATCTTGTAGGAGACTTTCCTCACCGGCGAGAAGATCGCATCGACCGGGATGAGGCCGATCGGGGCGTCTTCCGGGCGATTGTTGGAAGCCGGGACGTAGCCCTTGCCAGATTCGACGGTGAATTCCATCGATAAATTGGCACCCTGATCAAGCGTGCAGAGCACGAGAGACGGATTGAGGATCTCGATGTCGTGGCCAACTTCGATCTGGCCGGCTTTCACTTCACCTGGACCTTGCGCTTTGAGACGCATCCGCTTTGGACCGTCGCCGCCCATGCGCAAAGCGATCTGCTTCACGTTCAAGACCATATCGGTTACGTCTTCGCGCACGCCCGGAATCGAGCTGAACTCGTGGAGCACGCCGTCGACATGGATTGCGGTCACGGCCGCACCCTGCAGCGAGGAGAGCAATACACGGCGTAACGAGTTGCCGAGCGTCAGGCCAAAGCCACGCTCAAGCGGTTCCAAGACAAGGGTGCCAGCGCGCTTGGAGTCAACGCCGGCATCGAACTTCTTGTTCGCCTTGATCAACTCAGTCCAGTTCTTCTGAATCACAGGTCGTATCCTTTCTCAAATCCGGTCAAAAACCATTCTGTCGTTTTTGGTCCGGCGATTCGATTTTGGTCTCTTTAAACGCGTATGGCGGAAAGCACAGCTTCCCGCACACGAGCAAATGGTACCGACACCTCGATGGGACGCCGGGACCGATATATTTTTAGACGCGGCGACGCTTTGGCGGGCGGCAACCGTTATGCGGGATCGGCGTCACGTCACGGATCGAGGTGATGGTGAAACCCGCGGCCTGCAGAGCGCGCAGAGCACTTTCGCGACCCGAGCCAGGACCCTTTACTTCGACCTCGAGGTTCTTCACACCGTGCTCCATCGCCTTCTTCGCGGCGGAGTCGGCG
>CAYOYT010000366.1:0-3232 GCA_964408245.1 uncultured Dongia sp.
ATGCGCCTGCGCGATATGGCCGGGACCGCAGACGATTGCCGACATGCCGGCCTGGTGGAACTGCCCTGCCTCTGTCGAATAAGGAAGGCTGACAGTATCATTGGCGCCGGTCAGAAGCTTCAAAAGCGCCTCGGCGGGCGATTCATGCTCCTCCACCAGCGGCGGCGCGGAGACTCGCGGCACGATAACGATATCCACCGCTGGATACGATTTCCGCAATTCGGTTAAGCGCCTTTTGATGAAGGCGCGTATGGGGACAAGGATCTCGTCCGGATCGCCACCCGGAATGGATCGAAAATCCCATAAGAAACGACATTCTCGCGCGATGATGTTGACGGCCGTCCCACCATCGATACTGCCGATATTAAATGAGCAATGGGGTGGATCGAAGCCACGGTCGAATGGCCCATTCTCCTCTATGCCACGATAGATCCTTGCCATCTCGTTCATCACTTCCGACGCAAGGAGAATGGCGTTGAGCCCACGCGCCGGTTGGCTGGAATGGCCATCTTTGCCAGTGACGCGGGTCTCAAATGAATACACACCCTTGTGGCGCACGCCGAGCTTCATACCCGTCGGTTCGCCAATGATGGCAATGCGCGGCCGCGGCAAATTCTCGCCGATGGATTTGAGGAGGTGCGGCGCGCCCAGGCAACCAAGCTCTTCGTCATAGGAAAAGGCGAAGTGGAGTGGAGTCTGCAACGGCTTTGAGGTCATTTCCGGCACCAAAGAAAGGCAGAGCGCAATAAAGCCTTTCATGTCGCTGGTGCCGCGGCCGACATAGCATTTATCTGTCTCAACCAGTTTGAACGGATCGCTGGTCCAGGGTTGGCCCTCTACTGGAACGACATCGGTGTGCCCGGAAAGAACGATGCCGCCATCCCGCTTGGGCCCGATTGTCGCCCAGAGATTGGCTTTGGGCTGACCGTCAGGTGCCGGCACGACGTTAACCGTTACCTCATGCTGCTTCAGATAGTCACCGATCCAATTGATCAGCGACAGATTCGACCGCGCGGAGACCGTATCGAACGCGATGAGCTGGTCGAGAATGTCAACGAAGCCCTCATTCATGCTATCACCCTCGATCAGGAACTAGAACCGATGGTCGCCGGCGGAAGGCCAATAAAGGCCAGGAATTCCCGCCGGGTCGACGGGTCATGGCGGAAGGCACCCAGCATACGGCTCGTCACCATGGAGGTGCCGACTTTATGGACGCCGCGCGTCGTCATGCATTGATGGCTTGCATCAATCACGACGGCGACGCCACGCGGCTGAAGTTCTTCATTCAGCGTATTAGCGATCTGAGCCGTCAGCTTCTCCTGGATCTGCAGCCGCTTGGCGTAGCACTCCAAAAGTCGTGCCAGCTTCGAGATGCCAACAACCCGTTTGCGCGGCAGATATGCGATATGCGCGCGGCCAATGATCGGTGCCATATGATGCTCGCAATGACTTTCAAAACGCATGTCCTTAAGGACGATCATCTCGTCATAGCCATCAGTTTCCGAGAATGTCCGCGACAGAATCTCGGACGGATTCTGCTCGTAGCCGCTAAAGAATTCGCGATACGATTTGGCGACACGGCGTGGGGTGTCGAGTAGACCTTCGCGGGTCGGATCGTCGCCTGCCCAACGAATCAGCGTGCGGATTGCCTCTTCGACCTCGTCCTGAGTCGGGGGGCTAATTACCGGTTTTTTTTTCGTTCTGCTGCTGGCCTTCGACACGGCCGTCATCCTTTCAAAGAATTGTGTCAGCGATAACTCATAAGGCTTAATTGAGACGTTTGGGCTGATAGGGGCTGTCGAGAGAGAAAGCTGGAATGTTGATGTCAAACATCTCCCCCGTTTCGCTTTCCATTTCGTAGATCCCCACCATGATGCCAGAAGGAGTCTTGAGCGGCGTGCCACTGGTATACTCGTAAGCCTCGCCAGGATGCAGGATCGGCTGCTCGCCCACGACCCCGGCGCCACGAACCTCCTGCACGCGACCGAGTGAATCGGTGATGCGCCAATAGCGATTGCGCAACTGCACCCTCATCTCGCCCTGATTTTCAATGCGAACATGATACTTCCAAACAAAATGAGCATCGTCCGGCGCCGACTGATCGTCGAGATAGGTCGGCTCGACGCTGACCATGATGCTGCGGGTGGTTTGCTGATACATAAAATGAGCCTTGCTGGCGCCTTTGTTCTGGGTTGCAGGCAGTTTAAGCCGGATACATCGGCAAATCCAACTGGCTGAAGACTCTGAAATATCTGAGCTTATATCGAGCGCTTTGAAGCAGACAGGAGGTAAAGAAAACGGCGCCGAGTTGCCCCGGCGCCGTTCAAAGTAGCCTTAGTAATCGCGATTTACTGGACGATGATTTCGGCGCGGCGGTTAGCCTGCTCCTTAATACCGTCAGCAGTCGGGACTGCGTTCTCCGACTCACCCTTCCAGGCAGTCGTGATCGCTTCAGCGGGGACACCCGCCGCGATCAATGCTTCACGCACTGCGTCGGCACGGCGTTCCGACAGCTTCTCGTTGTAGACGTCAGAGCCCGAGCGGTCAGTGTGACCGGTAACCGAGATCGCCGTCGACTTGTTGGACGAGAAGTCGGCAAAGACCTGATTGACCACAGCCTGAGCCGCACTGTTGATGTTCGACTTATCAAAGTCGAACAGCACCAGATAAACGTTCGGCGCTGGGGACGGAGCTTCGGCCGGAGCCGGAGCCGCTTCAAGTTCAGCCAACGCTGCCAGGAGCTCGTCCTTGCAGGCGCTGATATGGTCGTACTGGAAATTCTCTTCCTGCTGCTCAAGCCAGCAATCAAAACGCGCCTGAGCCCGGGCGGCAAGTTCTGGTTTGTTGTCCCGCGCACCACCGTCTAGAGCGGCCACGAGGCGGCCGCGAACGTCCGTTATTTCGCCAAGTGAATCAGCGGGCAGATCGCGGTTGGACGGATCTTCTGGCTGAACCACCTCACCTTCGGCCGCGGCAAGGCCACGGCGCGCGAAGTAGCCGGCGTCGCGCCAATCGAACATCTCATCGGCTTCAAACACGGCCAGATCACGATATTCCTTGGTCAGCGCCTGGGTAAACGGTGTACCGCCACTGGCTTCAGTGGTGCGAATACGGTCAAGGTCGGTCGAGCAGGCTGCCAGAAATCCGACTGCCCCCAAAACCGCCAGAAGTCGCAATGTTTTCATTGATTAGTCTCCTCGCTCTTGTTCAGCGCCGTCCCCAGGTTCCGATG
>CAYOYT010000367.1:0-3231 GCA_964408245.1 uncultured Dongia sp.
GAAAGATGTCCCAATCAACATTATCCGAACGATCCTCGCCAAGTTCCACAAAGCCGAGATCCTGCTTACGTTTTCAACTGACAAATTAATCAATTTCTTTTCAACACAAGACATTCCAACGCTCCGGGGGATTGGCCTCCACGATCTAGCCGACCGTCTCCCAGTCCTGATTGAAGCTCATCCATCAGTGAAGCGCCGCTTGATCCAGCAGAACCTCACCGAGGCATTGGTCAAGGGCTGCGGCGCCAAGTTCTATACGCCGTTCTTTATTCGACCAGGAACAGCAAATAACAATGATTACTGGTTTGTCCACCTCTCAAACCATGTCCGCGCTCGCGATGAGATGGCTAAACTCCATTGGTCAGTTCAAAATTCATTCGCACATTACGGCGAAGTCGGTCTTGGCATGCTCGGCTATGACCCGCGCAAGGACGACGACCTCCAAGGCCAAGCGCGGCTCTTCGCCTTCGACAACGACGCAAAGCCTCGAACTGAGCGCGCTCTTCGGGAGCAAATCGTTAGTCGAATCGCCGATCAGTGGCCTGATGGGGCAACGTTCGCAGAGATCGTGCGATTTCTCAGCAACGAGACGCCCGCACACAAGGGTATTATGCACGATGTCCTTCTCATGTGCGTCTCCGAGCGTGAACTTGATCTAATCAGCGGAGAGACAAACCGACTTAAAGGATCCAGCGTCCGAAACATCGCCGATACGGACAGGATCCGTTTCAGCCATCAGACGCGGCTGGACCTCAAGCCGAAAGGGTAAGTTCGCAAGAATTTCTGACCTCCCCAATGTAGCGCTCTCGCTGCTTCGCCGTCGGTGCGACGCGCGGAGGCACGGGCGGGAATTCATCGTATGTCTGCCCATCTAGCTCTCGGCCGAGTAATTTCTTTCGGATCCCGCCCCACTGTTTGAAGAAGAAAGGTACGTCTTGAGCCTGGCACTGATCACGGATTGCCAATACCCACTCCTTTGCCAAGGGACGCGCTCCAAGGCCGCTCTCGCCTCCGACAATTACCCAGTGCACCCCTTTCAAATTGAGACGACCCAGGTCTTCAAGTAGGGGCTCAATCGAAAGAAATCTGACCGACGCTTCAACATCACGCAAAATCGGGATGCGCGGGACACCGAATTTTCGATCCTCAACACTCGTCCCGAGCCAAATATGCTGGTGCCGGGTGACCGCGGGACCCACCCTCCGAGCAAATTCCTTCATTCGCGCAGGACGCTTAGTGAGCACCTGATAAGTATGCCAATTTGCAAGATTCATCACTCTAAACACGAGCTCGATGAAATCAAAGGGGACCTCTTCGTGAAAAAGATCGCTCATCGAGTTAACAAAGATGCGACGTGGCTTACTCCACCTCAACGGATCCAAGACATGCTCGGGCACCAATCGTAAATCGAACCCATGCTCATAGGGATGCCCTGGTATTCCTCGCCAACGCTCCGCGAATGTTTCCGCGTAACAATGTTTGCAGCCGGGGCTGACCTTAGTGCACCCTCGTACTGGATTCCAGGTCGCGTCCGTCCACTCGATGAGGCTGCCGTCGCTCATAAGTCTCTCTTCCTGCACCTTGCGGAAGTGCGCAAGGTTTTAGCTACCATGCCACTGCTCAGATGTCCAGATCGGTCGTTTTCGCACGCGAATTTGGCATTTTTGTGAGTTAGGCGGACAGGTCGCAGAGTTTCACCATCACCCAGAGCTCTCACCGTCCGCGGAACCCCGGCAGCGCGAGCTCCGCGCAGGCGCCCGAAACAGCTTGCAATGGGCTACCATGCGAGCCGCCAAAACCCCAGTTCGCCAAGTGAAATTCGCACATCTCATTCATTGTTGCATGCTGGCTGGGCTCAACACGATCATGCGGCATCCGCTATCGGTGATGGCGGAAGGCGCATTCAGAAATCTTGTACAGTCGAAGCTCATCGATGAGCATCCTGAAATTGAGCTGGAGGAGGCGAGCCATACGGCTGGAATGGCGACCTTCATCTCCAAACGAGCTGGAAGGCTCCAGACTCGCCTAGCCGCCCCAACAGGCAATCGCTTGCAAAATGGTCAATCCGCCGACATAAGGTTACTGGCGGGCAGCAGAGAGTGTTCATTTGAGGTCAAATGCCGTGAAAGTTTCGGTTCAAACGCAAACCTTAGCGGAGCCCTCGCTGGAGACATCTTCCGTATAGAAAGATCTGAAGTTGATGGTGTGCTCCTCGCAGCATCAAGATCTGAGTACCAGAAATTATGTCGTTCCCCCTTGACACCAGGTGTCAAAGGGAGGGCACCGACCTATTTTTACAGCGACATCTTACCATCAAGTGGTTTGATGGATGAGCGGATTAGGAGATTTTCTAGGCGCCACTGGCAGGGGGCTGACTACGTTAGCGTCGGAGCCATTGTAAAGTGCCCAAACGAAGGGGAGGATCATGTTTTATTGTGTATTACCTTGTTTGCCTACCTGGAGGACGTAGTGTTTCCGGCATGGCTTGAAACGACGTAGTGATCGCTCGACGGGTCGGTAGCCGTCGCGTCAGGTTGAGCCATGGTCCCGGCGTGGTCGCCGAGCGCGTCGCCCAAGTCTCCCTCACCAACGTTCTGCGAACGGTCCACTATGCAACCAGACTGCCGCATCTCTTAATGCGGACCTGTCCGCTGAGCCTCTTCGCGGACCCGCAACCACTCGCGTGCGACCTCCACCGCGCTCCGCTCGCTGGTGTCGAGCCAGATGGCGCCCTTTTCCGCGGCGAGCAGCGTTCGGATCGCGCTCAAACAGCGTTTGACCTTTGATTGCGTCCAGCCGAGGTCCTGGGCGACCTTGGTCTGGTGGCGCCCGGTCTCGATGGCGCGGGCCACGACCTCAAGCTCGGACTCTGGCACTCGTGCGGGAGGCACGCACGGCGATGTACCACACGCTCCGGAGCGGCAGAAGGACGTCACGTTTCGACTAATCTAGTCGGACTTGATAGTCGACTAGAAAGGATCTATGGTTACCGGCATGGGCATGCAAGTCAGCTTCGGTTTCGGGAATTTCAGACTCATCCTCCGGGCGCCCGAGGCCCACGCGACCGGTGGCGGCACCTACGAGGGCCAGCTCACCGAGGCCGTGGTCAAGAACAGCCAGGGTGCCGTCGTCGGCCGTCGGATCTTCCGTGACGTCCTCGACCTGGTCGTACAGCTCTGCCCCGGCGTGACGCCGGCGGAACCTTCCACCCAGGCCCCGGGGGGTATCTCC
>CAYOYT010000368.1:0-3203 GCA_964408245.1 uncultured Dongia sp.
GTACCGGAAGTCTATGACGGCATCATCGAGATCAAATCAGTCGCTCGCGACCCCGGCAGCCGCGCCAAAATCGCCGTTATGTCGAATGACAGCGGCATCGATCCGGTCGGTGCTTGCGTCGGTATGCGTGGCAGCCGCGTTCAGGCGGTCGTCCAGGAATTGCAGGGCGAAAAGATCGACATCATTCCGTGGAGCCAGGACCAGGCGACCTTCGTGGTGAATGCGCTGGCGCCGGCCGAAGTCTCCAAGGTGGTGATCGACGAAGATACCGGCCGTATTGAAGTCGTGGTGCCGGATGACCAATTGAGTCTGGCGATCGGCCGCCGCGGTCAGAATGTGCGCCTGGCCTCGCAGCTCACCGGTTTCGACATCGACATCCTCACGGACGCCCAAGAATCTGAACGCCGTCAGGAAGAGTTTAAGTCGCGCTCGCAGATCTTCATGGACGCGCTCGACGTCGACGACGTGATCGCCCATCTGTTGGTGACCGAAGGCTTTGCGTCGGTCGAAGAAGTGGTGTTCGTGCCGACCGAGGATTTGGCCAATATCGAAGGCTTCGATTCAGATGTGGCCGAAGAGCTGAAGGCTCGTGCTCAAGCTTGGATCGAGGCAGAATCTGAGCGCTCAACCGCGAAACGCAAAGAATTGGGCGTTACCGACGAGGTGGCCGCGCTTGATAAGCTGACACCACCGATGCTGGTGGCTTTGGGCGAGAAAGGTATTAAAACTCTCGACGACCTCGCCGATCTCGCCGCCGATGAATTGATCGATCCAAAAGACGGTATCCTTCGCGAATTCGACCTCACGGCCGATGACGCCAACGCCATCATCATGGCGGCCCGCGCACATTGGTTCGAGGGCGGAAAGTAACGAGGACCCATGGATCTGCTAGGATGGCAGGATAACGTCATGACGCCTTCGGATAAGATCGATCCGGTGGTAGCTGACGACACGCTGGCGGGCACGAAAGCGCCCGAGAGGACCTGCATTGTTACGCGGCAGATCCTCGATAAGGGCCGAATGATCCGATTTGTGGTAGCGCCCGAAGGGCAAATTGTCCCGGATCTCAAAGGCGATCTGCCGGGTCGTGGCTTCTGGGTCACGGCCGAGCGGAAGGTTCTGGAAGAGGCAGTGAAGAAACATGCTTTTTCCAAGGTGACAAAGGCAAAGGCCAAGGCGGATGCGGATCTCCCTGATCGGGTGGCGGCATTGCTGGAGCGGCAATTGCTCGATCAGCTTGGCCTAGCCAAGAAGTCGGGTCATCTGGTGGCCGGCTTCGACAAGGTTGAGGCGGCACTCCGAGCTGGACAGGTGAAGTTTCTGCTCGAGGCCAGCGATGGGGCAGCCGACGGGCGAGGCAAGTTGGCCCGGCTCGCTGGCCCTGGAGTAGAGATATGGGCCCCACTGCCTTCGCTGGCGCTGGCGCCGGCCCTGGGCCGGCAGCATGCGATCCATGTGGCAGTGAAATTCGGCGGCATGGCCGAGCGCATGAGCGTCACTTTGCGCCGTCTTGCCGGGTTTATCGGGGCCGGAATTGCCCAAAGCGGCCAAAAGCTATAGACAGACCACGACTTTATGAACGGAAACACGCGCAGCATGTCTAGTGATACCGATACGCCGACCCGCAAACCGCTGAAGCTTTCTTCGCCCGGCAAGCTCGAGCTGAAGAAGACGGTGGATGGCGGCCAGGTACGCCAGAGCTTCCCGCATGGCCGATCGAAAACGGTCGCGGTTGAGGTGAAGAAGAAGCGCACCTACACCGCGGGCGCCGGCGGCAAGATGGAAGTTGCCTCGGACGTGGAAACGCCCAAGCCGGTCCCTGCGGTTCAGCCTGCGGTTCAGCTCACCGTTCCGGCGCCGGAGGTCGACGACCGCCATCACACCCTGACTGATCAGGAGCGGCAAAATCGTCTGAAGGTGTTGGAGCAGGCGAAGAAGGACGAAGACACCCGCAAGCTGACCGAGGCCGATGACCAGCGCCGCGCCGCTGAACGTAGCGAGCGCGAGAAGGCTGAGCTGGACCGTCGTCGCCGCGAAGACGATGAGCGCAAGGTCACCGAGGAAGCCACCAAGAAGGCGCGCGAGGTTACTGAAGCGACTGCCAAGGCGAAGGTGGCTGAGCCGACAAAGTCGGAAACAACATCCCCCAGCACCGTGCCGCATACCGGCCGTATGCATCTTGCTAAGGCCGTCACGACAGAAGCAGAAGAGGAAGACGGCCGTCGTCGCGCGACGACCGGCCATCGCCCACCCGCACCGAAACCAACCACAACGCGCGGTCGCGGCGATCAGCGTCGTGGTGGTGGCAAAATGTCGGTGACTCAGGCGCTTGATAGCGAGAGCAGTGAACGCCAGCGTTCGGTTGCGGCGTTCCGCCGTCGCACTGAGAAAGAAAAACGCGCGATGATGGGCAATGCCCAGTCGCAGGCGAAGGTCTTGCGTGAAGTGACGCTGCCGGAAGCGATCACGGTTCAGGATCTTGCGAGCCGCATGGCAGAACGTGGCGCTGACGTAATCAAAGCGCTGATGAAAATGGGTGTTATGGCAACCATCAACCAGACTATCGATGCCGACACGGCCGAGTTGATCATCGGCGAGTTCGGACATACTGTGCGCCGCGTCTCGGCGGCGGATGTTGAAGTTGGCCTCGAAGGTGACACCGATGCGGATGAGACATTGCTCGCCCGCCCGCCGGTCGTCACCATCATGGGCCATGTCGATCATGGCAAAACCTCGCTTCTCGATGCCTTGCGTCAGACCGACGTCGCAGCCCACGAAGCCGGTGGCATCACCCAGCATATTGGTGCCTATCAGGTGACCTTGCCCACGGGCAAGAAGATCACTTTCATCGACACGCCGGGCCATGCCGCCTTCACCGAGATGCGCGCGCGCGGTGCCAACGTGACCGACATTGTTGTGCTGGTGGTCGCGGCCGATGACGGCATCATGCCGCAGACCATCGAAGCCATCCATCACGCCAAGGCGGCAAAGGTGCCGATCATTGTCGCCATCAACAAGATGGACAAGCCAGGCGCGGATTCCACTCGCGTGCGTCGCGAACTCCTGAACCACGAGCTTGTCACTGAGGATCTGGGCGGTGACATCCTGGCGGTCGAGGTGTCAGCCAAGGCCAAGACTAATCTCGATAAGCTCGAGGAAACGTTGCTGCTTCAGGCCGAAGTTCTGGACCTCAAAGCCAATCC
>CAYOYT010000369.1:0-3198 GCA_964408245.1 uncultured Dongia sp.
TTGCGGCTGTCCTGGGATTGGTGCGAGTCTTCGATGGCGGTCGCAAACAATTCGCCGCCTGGCGCCGCGTCGGTCATAACGCGCCAGATTTGTTCGGTCGGATCTTCGGTTTCGTCGAGCGCGGTGGAATCTGGTTGGGAACGTTGATGCTCACCAGCCTGATTGCCAGCTTGATGACGGCTCCCTATGCAGTCTATCACTTTAATCGTCTGACACTCTATGGTCTGGCCGCCAATATGCTGGCCGTCCCGCTGACCGGTTTCTGGATCATGCCGCTCGCGGTTCTGGCTTTGCTTGCTATGCCATTTGGGCTGGAACACTGGCCGCTGGTCATCATGGGCTGGGGCTGCGATCTCATCATTGCCATCGCACATTGGGTGGCGGAATGGCCTGGGGCCGTCTTCCTTATCCCGGCGATGCCGATGGCTGGCCTGATCCTCGCCAGTCTGGGCTTAATCTGGCTCTGCCTCATCATTGGGCGCTGGAAATGGGTGGGAGTAGCCCTATTGCTCTTCGGATGCCTCTCGCCGCTCACGCAGCGGGCACCGGACATTCTTGCTTTCGCCGGTGGGCAAAGCAGCCGGCTGGTCGCGATCCGCGGAGATGATGGACTCTATCGCTTCAGCTCGACGCGTGCCGGCAAGATTGCCGCGGAAACTTGGATGCGTCGGAATGCGCAAGAAAAGCGACTGCCATTCCCGGCGATACCTCAATCCGAAATAATGCTGAATACGCATCAGCGCCGTATCGACGCGATGCAGTCGCCGAAGCAGATGATCGATGTCTTGCCGGAAATCGGTATCTGCACGGCGTATTGGTGCCGTTTCGATACGCCGATGGGCTATGTCGCAGTGGCGATGACGCAGGCCGGAGGGGCTTCAGCCTGCTACACGGCACGACTGCTGATCAGCCTGGAACCAGTGGAGGCACTTTGCCCATCCGCCGATCGCGTCATCGATTTCTTTGATCTCTGGCGTCATGGAACACATGCCATTTCGATCAATGGCGATGGATCGTTCGTAATCTCACGCGCCTTCGATACGGGCACCGGGCCCTGGACGCTGCAACGGTTACCAAAAACGGCGCAGCCTGCGACTGAGGCTGCGCCATCCATGGAGGGCAGGGATTAATACTGGCGCATCAACCCAATCAAACGACCCTGAATCTTGACCCGGTCTGGGCCGAAGATGCGCGTTTTATGACTGGGATTGGCCGGTTCAAGCGCGATTGAGTCGCCTTTTCGACGCAGGCGCTTCAGCGTGACTTCGTTGTTGTCGACAAGGGCAACTACGATGATCCCATTATCGGCATTCTCGCAGCGTTCAATGAGGACCGTGTCACCCTCATGTATACCGGCGTCAATCATAGAATCGCCTTCGACGGTGAGGGCGTAATGCTCGCCGCGACCAAGCATGCCAGCAGGCACGTCGACGGCATTGCTATTGTCACGCAGCGCCTCGATCGGGGTACCCGCCGCGATCTTGCCATAGAGCGGCAACTGCACGGTGTGGCCGGCCTGAGCCACGACCGCGCCGGCAAGGGTAGGCGTGAAGTCACCCTGAATAACGCTAGGCGTGAAGCCGCGGCGCGCGGGCTCGCGATCAATTGCGGCGGCGGTTGGCGCCAGCTTACCGCCGACTTGATCTTCAGCAAGACGCATGACTTCGAGGGCGCGGGCGCGATGCGGCAGACGACGAATGAAACCGCGCTCCTCAAGCCCGGTGATCAGACGATGCACACCGGACTTCGACTTCAGGCCCAGCGCGTCTTTCATTTCGTCGAAAGACGGCGACACGCCTGTATCGCCAAGACGATCCTGGATGAACTGCAGCAATTCACGCTGTTTTCTGGTCAACATAGCCGCATGATCCCCTTCAAAAGCTACTGCCGAACCCTATCCCCGAACAGGCGTCCAGCCGGTTTCAATAAGACCGCTTATCCTCCAGTACCCGACTTCATACGGACACTGGCCCAACATATGGGTCGGAACAAACGATCAACAACTACATATGTTCTAGTTTGGTTCACGATAAAGTCAAGCCCCAGGCGATAGTTTTGCAAGACAATTTGCTTAATTCAATGGTTCGGCGCGAATTATTCTGGAACCGAGATTATAGATATGATCGCCCATTAGTATCGCGACGAGGAGCTATTCAACCTTAACTTGCGCGGTGTCAACATCGGCAATTACATCTATTGGAAAGCCAGTGACCACACTCAGTTGGTGATAGATCGTTAGGGTTTCGAAATGAGCAACGAGCCGTTCGATTGCACCTATCGCGCATGTCCAATCTTGACGCCATGCGCGAGAATAGCATCCACGACTAACTGAAGTTTATCAATTCCGGCTATGGCCGCTGCCCCGATCATTCCTGTAAGTATATTCGTTCGCGCCAGTTGCAGCGCAATCAGGCAATCGAGTTGCTGAAGAAGTACGATCCGATCAGTCGTGCGATCTGAGGCGCTGGCTGGATTATGTCGGAGTGACCGGAGGATCGAAAGCGGCCGTTGGGCGAAAGAGTCAATCGTCTAGCGGTTAGACACTTTCGATCTGTCCCGGGACGGACGCCGTTGCGTCGCCCCGGGGTTCTCGCTCAATCCTTCATGCGCGCGACGACGATAAACGTGCTGGCTAGGAAATAGCCGCGCCAGTCGCGCGCCCGATCCACTTCATAGGTCCGGCTTTGCTCGATGAAGCGGACGCGATCCGCTTCGCTGCTGCCCTTCAGCAAGGGGGCATAGGCATGGAATTTGTAGAATAGGATGTCCTCGACCGAGAGGCCGAGGGTCTTAAGATCATTCGGCACGGTGAGCGGATTGTGAGAGCGGACGAAGATCTGGTCGCGGCCACCTTCGGGAATACTCACCGGTAGGTCAGGATTGGTAACGAGTGTGCTCAGGCTTTGCTTCAACTTATCCTTGTCCGCCGAGGGTAAGTTGAGTGGATCGATAAAGTTTTTCGAGTGGAACCGCACCGTGAAACGGTTAAACGTGGTGAGATCGAAAAGTTCGTTGGAATAAGCCGAAATGTAGTATCCGCCCGGCTTCACCAGCGATGCCAGGTTGCGATGCGCAGTGTCACAATCCTCGATATAGGGCAGTACCCCATTGGCGACGACTGCGCTGTATTGACGCTTGCCGAGTTCACCCAGGCTGTCCATGTCTAGAATATCACCAACCCGGGCAAGGTTAGCGGAG
>CAYOYT010000370.1:0-3191 GCA_964408245.1 uncultured Dongia sp.
GAAGAAGCTCACTTGGCGCAAGGATCCAACGAAATTTGTTGCAGAATTGAGGGCAGTATGTGCAGAAGCTGGAATAGCTCTCGTTTTCGTTCGTCCGCCGTCAGGCTGTCGAGCTAGTGGTGCAACGCGCTTTGTCACGCCGGGCAGAGCAATTCTAATTCAAAGCTTTCGATATCTTTCTGATGACCAATTTTGGTTTACCTTCTTTCACGAGATCGGACACTTGGTAATTCATGGCAAGGATTCGACCTTCATAGAAACTGATGAAGCTGCTAAAAGTGTCAGGGAAGCGGAGGCGAACGCATTCGCCGCCAACACTCTGATTCCGCTTACAAGAGCGTCGGAACTCGCTAGCCTGAAATCCGACAAGATGAGTATAATACGATTTGCCGTTTCAATTGGGGTAGCGCCCGGACTGGTTGTAGGTCAAATGCAGCATTCTGGAATCATCGGATACAATCAGCTCAATTTCTTGAAGAGACGCTACTTGCGCGATCAGATTGATTCTATACTGGCCTAACCACGGAAATCAATAAATGTGCCAGGACTCTTCTGCCAATTGCACAAAGCATCTTCCATTATCTGCATGCCGACGTCCAACACGTCGTCTAGTTTGGAGATCCAGCCCTCCAGCGTTCCTGTTGCTATTGATGCTCCGTGGTCACCCCCAAAAAGCAAACGTGCCCCTCGTAGTGGTCCTGTGGCGCCAACGAGATAGGTTGACCGGGGCCTCAGCGGACTCAGATGTAGCCTACCAAGAAGACATAGAAAGTCAAATTTTGCAAGGCGCCCAAATCTGATGATATTCATTGCTCTGTAGAAATTATCGAAGACGTCATTGCCGCCCGCGATTGTAAGTTCAGCGAAGCGCTTGGCATGCGAATGCTCTGGTCCTATCCACTCAATGTAACTTGCGACGATCGAGCCAGTGCCAGCAGAGGCCATTCCATCAATGCTCTCGTACTTCCGATGGTTGCCGAAGGCACCACCGATTCGATGTCGGTTTTCTTGTAGCCATCTCCGGAAGCTGCCGAGGTCGCTGCATACCCGAGCCCACGTCCAATTCTCCGTCCCAAGTCCAGAGTACACATCACGGAGCCGGCGCCATCCATGGCGCGGATGCTTCCCAAAGTGGATGGCCAAAAAAACCAGCCATATCGCCTCATCCACTCGACCCGCGCGTGCATGGAGCACGGCGGCCCTTTCGGGATCAAACATTGCATCGCGCGAATCGGCGCGACGGGGGCTAATGTCTCGTTCTTGGATGAGACGGGTATAATCTAGCCTCCGGCCACTAGCGATGAGTTGCATCACTAGGGTATCTCGCCGATCTGGTGTGCCGATTCCAGGGAGATTTCTCAGTCGACGAGAGTATTCGGCAAGGCCGGAATCCAGCCGGGTGTAAAGGGCGGATCGCGATGGCCATCTCATAAACCTGCTCCAGCTAAACGCTAAGTCTGAGCTGTCTAGGCTGGAAGGGCGGTCTGGGCGCTCCCGTCTTGCGTGCATCGATATATGTGCTGTAGCGTCGAAAGTGCATCGCAGCCTTTAGCTCATCGATCCGCTCGCTGTCACCGGTCGCGCGAAAGGTTTGTAGCATGCGGATGAGATCAGACCAATAGGCGGCGGGCTCAATAGCATTCGCATCCATTATCTCGCCGAGCCGAATCCGTTCTTCAGCGTCGAGCAATGTTCGAATCGCAGGCCAAGGATCGCCAGTCGGCATCTCAGGCATCTCGATGCGCTCTTGGACGCCTTCACTTGTATACTGGGTGGCAGCTGCCCAATGCTCGTCGTATAGATGGAGGCTGCCAACAAAGTGGCGATAGGTGCCCAATCCAACGTCAATCGAACGACATACAATCTCTTGGATCATGGTGAAGCAGAATATGTCATGAGGAAGACCCATATAGGCGTCGTTCGAGCGCATGTTGACAATCATATGCAATAGAGAGTCTCGGATCAAGAATTGTAGACTTAGCGTGCAGGGGATTTCACGGTGACGCCGGCTCAAGTCCTCGGCATCAAAAAGCTGTACAACGGCCCGGCGGCTATTCGGATTGCGTCTCAATAAGGAGATTACGTTCTCAATCTGATTATTCCCTCTCTGAGCAAACAGACGTGGTCCATATCCACCATAGACAGTGACCTCGTCTTCTGACTCATCGACGTACCTGGGGATGTAGGAGCGAATGAACTCAAGGTCGTTACTGCCGGAAAGGTACCAGAGGAGTTCACCAAGGCAGCTGAATAGACGGCCGCGAGTCTCGGTGCGACTTAAACGAGCACGGGGCATCCTGAGGCTAATCAAGACACCAAGTAATTCTTTATTTATTCCGCGGCTTGCCCGGACATTGACTTGAGAAGCAAGAAGTTTAGGATACAGCGAATATAAGATATCGTCTAGGGTATCAGCCTCGATAAACATAGATCATAAGCCAATTTGCGGGAGCGGGATGATCGTCCATTTTCAACATACAGCCATCGATTTGTCCGCTGTCCACCGAGGGGTCACTCGACGCGGAAAGGATGGACAGCCGATTGGGAGGGCTGGACCACAAAGGCATCTTCGCCGTTGACGTTTGCGAATACTCATCGCAGACCGGCGGTGCAACTTCGGAGCCCCCAACCCCATGCGCATCACCGACATCCGCGAACGGACCGTACCGATCAACGACCCGATCGCCAACGCCTATATCGACTTCTTAAAAATGACCTGCTCCGTCGTGGCGCTGGTCACGGATGTGGTGCGGGACGGCAGGCCGGTGGTGGGCTACGGGTTCAATTCCAACGGCAGGTACGGGCAGGGGGCGTTGATGCGGGAGCGGTTCTTTCCGCGGTTGCGGGAGGCCGATCCGAAGTCGCTGGTCGATGCGTCGGGGAGAAATCTCGATCCGGCGAAAATCTGGCAGACCTTGATGCGGAACGAGAAGCCGGGCGGGCATGGCGAGCGGGCGGTGGCGGCCGGCACCATCGACATGGCGGTGTGGGACGCGGTGGCGAAGATCGCCGCGGTGCCCTTGTGGCGGCTCTTGGCCGACCGCTATCGCGGCGGGGTCGCCGACGAGCGGGTCTGGGTCTATGCGGCGGGCGGCTACTATTATCCGGGCAAGGGCCTGGGTGCCCTCAAGGACGAGATGAAGGGCTATCGCGACCGCGGCTACCGGGTGGTGAAGATGAAGATCGGCGGC
>CAYOYT010000371.1:0-550 GCA_964408245.1 uncultured Dongia sp.
GGCTTGCCCTTATGGCGCACGTGAATTCGACGAAGACGTCGGCGTCATGAAAAAATGCACGCTGTGCGTTGATCGCATCTACAACGAGACACTCGATGCGGTCGAACGTGTGCCCGTATGTGTGTCGACCTGCCCGGTCGGCGCGCGCCATTTCGGCGATCTTGGTGACCCACAATCGAATGTTTCTCAATTGGTAGCTGAGCGAGATGGCTATGATCTGATGCCCGAGATGGGTTACCAGCCGACCAACAAGTATTTGCCGCCGCGACCGCGCAAGGTTAGTACCTGCGACTCTCAATCATCTCCGGATAGAGCTGAGCAGCTAGTCGAGCAAATTCATCTTTCCAGCCATCCTTTCCTGCGCTGGGTCGACCGGCTGTTGACGCGCTGAGGCGGCATGTATCCAGCCTATTCGGTTATTTTCTTCACGAGCATATCCGGCGCAGGCTATTCGTTGCTGGTGCTGATGAGTGCTTTAGCCCTGGTCGGCGCGCTACCTACTGAGCGTTGGTTCGGTCTCACAGGATTCCTGATCGCACTCATTGCCGTC
>CAYOYT010000371.1:560-3189 GCA_964408245.1 uncultured Dongia sp.
CTACCATCTTGGTCGGCCGGAGCGCGCCTGGCGAGCCTTCTCGCAATGGCGTTCGTCCTGGCTCTCGCGCGAAGGTGTTCTGGCCGTCGCGACCTATGTGCCGGCCGGTATCACGGCATCGGGGTGGGTTTTCTGGGAACGAATCTGGTGGGCTCCAGCAATCCTGACGATCGTCAGCGCCATGGCAACCATAAGTGCCACAGCCATGATCTATGCCAGCCTAAGAACCGTTCGTCGCTGGAGTAATGGTTGGACCTTGCCAAACTATCTCGCCATGGGTTTTGCCAGCGGCAGTCTTTGGCTGTGCCTGCTTTGTGCGCTTAACACAAACGACCAGCGCGTGCCCATCGCTGTGGCAGCAGCGGCCGTATTGGCCGCAGGAATTATCAAGCACGGTTACTGGCGATTTGTGAACGAAGACATCGGCGACATTAGCGCCGGCTCTGCGACTGGCCTTGGTCGTTTCGGTAAAGTCCGTTTGTTTGCCGCCCCGCATACAGAAGAGAATTATCTTCTGAAGGAAATGGGCTTCAAAGTCGCCCGCAAACATGCAGCAAGTTTGCGAATTATAGCTTCATGTGGTGCGTTCATTATACCGCTTTTTTGCGTGGCCCTTGCATTCACCTTTCCGGCATTTAGTCCATTTTTTCTGGTGGTAGCGATATTCTCAAATGCTGTTGGAACGGTGACAGAACGCTGGCTTTTCTTCGCTGAGGCGCGCCACGTCGTAACCCTTTACTATGGTGCTGATGCTGCTTAAAGCAGCGCGCTCGGATCAACGATAACTTGATTGCGGCCATTTTGCTTAGCGCGATAGAGTGCTGCATCGGCGATCTTAAGCAGTTCATCGCCCAATATAACTTTAGTGGTCGCCGCCAGACCGATCGAGATCGTCACGGTAAGCTCACCGTTCGGCGCACCATCTATCTTCATCGGAGTATCGGAAACGCGCTTGCACAAACGCTCGGCAACTTTCAGCGCCGATTGGCCATCTGTGTCCGGTAACAGACAGATGAATTCCTCACCGCCGGTGCGCGCCACCATATCGAAATTACGCATCGCCGCTGTAGCACGCTGCGCGAATTGCTTCAGCACTTCGTCGCCCGCAGCATGGCCGTAGGTGTCGTTCACGCTCTTGAAGCGATCAAGATCGCAGACTAGCACGCTCAGTGCTTTGCCGCTTTCTCCGACGCGATCCATCAAGCCGTCGAGATGGCGCATGGCGTAGCGGCGATTATAGAGCCCTGTGAGGCTGTCGGTAAGCGCCAGCGACAAACTGCGCTCGTAATTGGCACGCAAACGATCCTGGTAGCGCCGGCGGCGCACCTGGATGCGAACGCGCGCAAGCAATTCATTGGGATCGATTGGCTTCATCAGATAGTCGCTAGCACCGATATCGAGACCTTTGATAAGACGCGGCATGTCGAACTCCTCGACGATCAGGAGAATCGGTACCTGCCGCGTTTCTTCCTGCGATCGCAAATGGGAGCACAGACGCAAACCGTCTTCACCACCTACCTGGATATTCGTGATAATGAGGTCGTAGCGCTTATGGACGGCGAGTTCTTGCGCCTTGGCGAGATTGTCAGTGACCTCGACGCTGTCTCCATCCTTCGCCAACACATGTACGACGCGCTGCGCAGCTGGCGCAAAGCTTTCCACCAAAAGAACGGAGGCGTTGCGGTCTTCGTTGATTTCCGGTTCATTCGATCCCAGGAGATCGAACAGGCCGGATGTCTGCTCCCGCATGCGCCATTCGTCCATGATCATCTTGAGACGAACCAGAGAACGGACACGCGCAAAAAGGGCCAGGTCGTTGACCGGCTTGGTGAGGAAATCGTCTGCACCAGCTTCCAGTCCGCGCACGCGATCGCTTGGATCACTGAGCGCCGTTACCATGACGACCGGCAGAAAATGCGTCCTTGGATTGGCACGGATGCGGGTGCAGACCTCGAATCCGTCCATTTCAGGCATCATCACGTCCAGCAGAACGATATCTGGAATCTGCTTGTCGATGAGTTCCAGAGCTTCTTTGCCGCTAGCTGCGCTGACGACTTCGAAATATTCGGCGGCCAGCTTTGCTTCAAGCAAACGGACGTTCGCCGGAATGTCGTCGACGACCAGAATGCGTGCAGACATCTACTGGCCTGCTAGATTATTGCAGAAAACGGTCGACGGTCTCCAGGAACTGGACGACAGAAATCGGCTTGGCGATGTAAGCCTCGCAACCGCCTTCGCGGATCTTCTCCTCATCACCCTTCATCGCGAAGGCCGTGACAGCAATAATTGGGATCGCTCTAAGGTTATCGTCTTCCTTGATCCACTTGGTCACCTCCAGCCCCGAGACCTCGGGCAACTGGATATCCATCAGAATCAGATCGGGCTTGTGCTGGCGCGCCAGCTTCAGGGCATCCATTCCATCCTTAGTCTGCAGGATGTTATAACCCTGCGCCTGAATGAGATCATGGAAAAGCTTCATATTTAGCTCGTTATCTTCAACGATCAGGATCGTCTTGGACGCCGCCTTCTTGCGCTTTTCTTCGAATGTAAGCTGATCTGCCATAAAACCTCCCACCGGCCCGGATACCGGCACCCCATACCGACACGATTATATCGGCATAGAAGTGAC
>CAYOYT010000372.1:0-3180 GCA_964408245.1 uncultured Dongia sp.
CGTCACAACTGTTGACGATAACGTCGTGACCGGTCTCAAGCATTTCATCGGCATCTCGGATAAGGCGGCAGTTCTGACGCATCTGGAGACGCTTCCCGGAAAAGGCGCCATAAACGCCATACCCGGCATGGGACAAAGTCGCACCCTTTTCCATGCGCTGATAAATGTCTTCGACGCCAACTTTTTCGATCCGCAGCGGCGTGACGAAATCGACCGAGGGCGCAATACGCAAGGCGGCCCAATCGTCCTTCGGCGCACCACTCAGCTTACCGCTGGTATCCGGTTTGATCGGCCAACCCATCGCGACAACTTCAGTGACCTTCACAGCCTTGAGACGCTCACTTCCGACATCCAGTGCCGGCGTAAAGGAAAAATCGGTAATGCGTGCCTCATTCCCGCGCCCGTAAAGACAATGCGAGGCGGTAAGGATGAGGTCAGGCTTGATCAGCGTAGCTGAACAGGAGCCATCATCGGCATCAAGACGGCCGATCGCCGCCGTCCACGGCAAGGTACCGCTAGGCCGGTCGACCGTTTCGACTGACTTCGTGCAAGCGGTGAGTGTAACCACGAGCATGCCGGTCAGCAGAAAGAGACAGACAGACTTAGATACCGGCAGATGTGTCGAAAACAAAGACGGCATGAAGATCCTCTGGATAGCGGTCAATAACGTAGGATGCCAGTTATCGCGTGGCACCGACAGTGCAACGACGACCGGTGACATCATCCAGCATCGGCGGCAAGGCAGCAAGGCGCGCCAATTTCTGCGCAACCTTTGTTCCATCCAGTTCAGAGGAAAATTATCTCCTCTGCTACATCGTCAACGACCGCGTTGGCTCCCCATTTGCGAGTTAAAATACTGAAAGTCAGAGATATTTTGGCGCATAGGGTGACGCTGCCGCGAATATAGGCTAAAAGCCGACAGTTGAGTCGGATGGCAGAATTAGGAGAAGCAACGTGAACAGTAAGGGGCAGGTGCTGGCGGCACTCGATACAGTTTCTGTGAACGACGCGGTCGATTGGGCGCATAAACTCGACGGAGTCGTCGCCGGCCTGAAATTGGGGCTTGAATTCTATCTCGCCAATGGTCAGCTCGGTTACCGGCGGATCGCGGCGACGGGCCTACCAATCTTCCTCGATCTGAAGCTTCACGATATTCCAAATACAGTGGCCGGTGCCGTCAAGGCGATCGCACCGCTGCAACCCTCTATCCTCACTGTGCATACCGGCGGTGGCCTTGCCATGATGCAGGCAGCGCGCGATGCCGCTGCGGAAAATGCCGATAAGCTGAAACTGAAGCGAGCGCGCATCGTTGGCGTCACGGTCCTGACTTCACTCGATGATGGAGATCTCAAGGCAGTCGGCCAAGCAGCGCCGGTAAGCGATCAAGTGAGGCGTCTTGCTGAGCTTGCCCGCAACGCCGGTCTCGATGGCGTTGTCTGCTCGCCATATGAGATCGAAAATCTGCGCAAGGCGCTGGGCGAAGATTTCTTACTGGTCGTGCCGGGCGTTCGCTCTGGTGGTGAGGCAAGCGGCGATCAGAAGCGCGTGCGCTCGCCCGGCGATGCCACCAAAGCCGGCGCCGACTACCTCGTCATTGGCCGACCGATTACTCAGGCAGCCAGCCCTCGCGACACGGCAAACCGTATCGCGCTTGAAGTCTCCTCGGCCCTGGGACAGGGCAGCTAAGTAATTTGCAGAACGACATGATGACGGCCCCGCCGCGCGACCTGCAGCCTTTCAACCTCGCCTTGACCGCTTATCGCCAAATGTGGTTGGCACGCGATGAATTGTTGCGGCTGGGAATCGTGCCCTTTATTCCGCTCTATCTACTGTTCCGCCTGTTAGAGAAGGTGCAGATGGCCACCTATCTCGAAATGCAGAAAGGGCGGGCGGCCGACGTCACCATCATTCTCGATAAGTCGATTGATTCCCTGCTGATAGGCCTAGGATTGATGGTGGTGATCAGCTTCTTCAACGTGAACTGGATCCGCCAGATGACACTAGGGCGTGATGCCGCGCCCGGTCTCGGCCTATATATTACCGGGCGCCATCTGCGCTTTATCCTTTTCATGGTGGCGGTGGCTGCAATTGTCTTCGCCGCCAGCGTCATGGCCAGCCTGGTACTAACTTTGATTGGCCTTGCGGGAGTCTCCGTGCTGATCGCCACACTGATGCTGATCCTCGGCTATTTGTTGCTGCTCATCCGACTGTCGCCGAGTTGGATTGGAATCGCCATCGACGCTCCCATGTCTTGGAGCATGGCCTGGCGGCGTTGCCACGGCCAGACCGCGCGCATCGTGGTCGCTTTGCTGCTGTCTGCCGTGCCTGCTTTCATGGCGCAATCGCTGCTGGGTGCGATCTTCTTCAAGACCGGTCTTGCGGAAGCGGCACCGCTTGCTTTCAGCGCAGTCTCATCGTTCATCTCGCTGGTCTATATGGCCCTACAACTCAATCTTTTTATCCTAGCCTATCCGTGCTTCGTATCGGAGACGGTGTGATGCCGCTCGATGTGAAGATCTGCGGATTGAAGACGCCGGCGGCGGTCACCGCTGCGATTGCCGGCGGTGCTGCCATGGTCGGCTTTGTCTTTTTTGACAAAAGCCCGCGTTGCCTAACACCGGCCCTCGCCGGCGCCCTTAGTCAATTGGTGCCTGTCCATGTTGCCAAGGTCGGCCTTATTGTGGATGCCGATGACACAACCATCGCCGCGATCCTAGCCGAGGCGAAGCTCGATATGCTGCAGCTTCACGGCAGAGAAACGCCAGCGCGGACGGTTGCGATCAGATCCAACTTTGGTCTTCGCGTGATAAAAGTGATCAGCGTTTGCGACGCAGCCGACATAGCCGCTGCGCGCGCCTACGAAAGCATCGCTGACCGCCTGCTATTCGATGCCAAGCCACCGAAGACGATGAAAGACGCTTTGCCGGGCGGAAACGCCCTTTCCTTCGATTGGCCTCTTCTTCACGGGCAGAGCTTCAGCAAACCCTGGATGCTGGCCGGCGGGCTCAATGCCAACAACCTCGCCCAAGCTGTGCAGGCGACCAGAACGAGGGCGGTCGATGTTTCGTCTGGTGTAGAGGATCGCCCGGGAGAAAAAAGTGTCAGTAAAATCAAAGAGTTCCTAGAGCTCGCCGCGACGCTCTGACGACCCTGAGCAATGGCTCTAGGGCTTTGACCTTT
>CAYOYT010000373.1:0-3178 GCA_964408245.1 uncultured Dongia sp.
GATCCTTAGCTGCGGCTTTGCCATCGTACTTCTGCTGCTGCCATTGAGCATGCTTGACAGCGGCCTGCTGATGGCGGTCTTGCTCTTTACCTTCGGCGCCGCTGTGGGTGCCAGTGAAGTCGCCATGAATATCCAGGCTGTGATCGTCGAAAAGGGGGCTGATCGGCCGCTCATGTCCGGCTTTCACGGTTGTTTCAGTCTCGGCGGATTTGCCGGTGCCGGCGGTATGAGCGTCTTGCTTTCGCTCAGCGTCTCACCCTTCGTGGCGACATCGCTCGTCGCTATTGTCCTTGTCGTGGTGCTGCTTTTAGCGACGCGCCACAATCTTACCTACGGCAATGAAGGGGGTGAGAAATCGCCACTCTTCGTCATGCCGCGGGGGATCGTCGTCTTCATCGGCTTGTTGTGTTTCATCATCTTTTTCGCCGAAGGTGCGATGTTGGATTGGAGTGGCCAATTCCTGGTCAGCCAGCGTGGCTTCGATCCGACAACGGCCGCCATGGGCTACAGTGCCTTCGCCGTGGCGATGACGATCGGGCGTTTTGCCGGCGATTGGATTGTCGCAAAGCTAGGGCGTTTCCGGGTGATGCTGATCGGCGGCTTTGCTGTGACGCTGGGTTTTCTGGTCGCCGTTATCGTCCCCATCGATGGGGCGGCGCTGCTCGGTTTTGTCCTTATTGGTCTTGGCGGTTCCAACATCGTGCCAGTGCTTTATACCGCCGTCGGCGCACAGAAAGTGATGTCGTCGAGTCATGCGGTTGCCGCCATCACCACCATCGGCTATGCCGGCATTCTGCTAGGACCGGCAGCGATCGGGCCACTCTCGGATTGGACCAGCCTCAGCGTCGCCTTCATTGCGATCGGTGGCTTGGTGCTGGTTATTCCCTTAAGTGGCCGGTTGATAGCGCGGTAAAGGAGGGGGATGAAGGAGCTTAGAGAGTCGTCATGCCCGAACTTGATCCGGGCATCCACTTTCTCCACCGCATCAGGATACTGATTGATCAGGGCCTAGGAAAATCAAGCGGGCAGCGTCGTCGGAATTCGGCCCGATAAGTCTGGGAGAAAGCGAATCTGGCAGAAGAGCGAGATCGTAGATCTCCTGAACCGAGCCAGTCACGGTGAGTTGATGCTCAATCTTGCTGGTGCGGAGGTTCACGACATAAAGGCCGCAGATAGGCACGGCGCCGCGACGATCCAGCTCGTCTTGCAGCGGCAAGCCGGTGAACAATTTGTTGCGCGGGCGAGACGAGCCGATGATCGCGTAATCGCCGATAAAACGAAGACCCCGCAGAAATCCTGGCAGCCAGACGCTGCGCTCGAATGTTTTCTTTTTCAGATCGATCCAACCGAACCAACCAGAGCCGCCTTCAAGCACCCAAAGTCGCGTTTGGTGTCGATTTCGATAGAGGCGCGGTGAATGCGGCATCGCCAGTCGATCGGCGACGATCTCATGGGTGCGCAGATCGATAACCTGACCACCATCGGCGCGATGCGCGCGCCAGCCATCTTTCTCATTGCTGGGGCCGATGAGGGTGGCATAGGCCAAGCGCCCATCTTCCAGACAAAAGCCGTTGAGGTGGCAACGATCTTCGTTGACGATGCTGTCAATAAATTGGGGCCGCCAAACGGGATTGAAACTGCCTTGGTGGTCGAGGCTGGCAATGCAATTGTAGAGCGTCACCACGGCCAGCAGGCGCTCATCGTGGTCAATAGCCAGGTCATGGATATCGACCCCACCGGTTACTTGGCATTGCCGGGGCATATAGAGGCGATCCATGCCCTGATAGATTTGCCCAGACTGCAGGCCGTTCTCGAAGCGCCAGACTTGATGCCGCATGCTGAGATAGAAGCCGTGTTCTGTGCTCAGCAAGGCCATGGCGGCATTAAAGGTTTCGTCGGAGGCGGTGACATCGCGCCGACCGGCCCCCAGCATGACAACTTTGCCGGCCTCATAGGTTGAGAGCGCCAAGCCCATCTTATGCGCCAGCATCCAGCCTCGAAAGCCGGGCGAGAAGTTTAAATGGTAGGGACCAACGCCAGGCTTATCAGATCCGTCTACCAAAGCAGCGGCCTCGTTCTCACGCATCGTCTCTTTGACCTTTTATTCACGCAGTAAGATGCGCAGGACAATGTAGCACGCGCGGACGAGGTTTCTACTACTTCCGGGGAGGATATGTGGGTTTCGTTGAGAGAGTGGATTCCAGGGTCAAGCCAGGGGATGACGAATAAAAAAGGTGCGGGCGTGACAATTGAGAGGAGTCTTGCCCGTCTCAGTCGTCATCCCCGCGAAGGCGGGGATCCACAGAGTTTCTGTCTTCAGTCGCTCACAAACTCGTGGATGGTCGGCCACAGCCGACGCATGTCGGTATCCGCCGACGGCCGACCATGACGGGTGAGAAGGAGCTCGCTCCCTCTACTCGTCCTCCCCGGGCACCGCGACTTAAAACCCACCCTCACCATTTGAGGCTGATGCCGGCGATCAGGGCATTGTCGTTATGGTCGCCGGAGATTTGCGCGATGTAGTCGAGATTGGCGGTGACGCCGTTGGTGAAGGTGAAGTCGATACCGGCACCGGCCAATCCCATGACGCGGTCGTCGTTGCGTTGGGCCAGGGTGAAGTCGGTGTCGGTGCTGAAACTGCCGTTAACATGGTCGCCGAAATTGATCTGCTCAGCGAGGCCAAGGCGCAGATGCGGAGTGAGGGTCAGATCCTCGCTGACGGCCAGGGTCTTTGCCAGGTTGAGCTGAGCGTTCAATCGGATGGCGTCGCTATCCTGCTCGCCGACGATGACGTTGCCAACACCAGCGCCATGCTCGTTATAGCCATCGACATCCAAATGCTGATAGGTGATCCCGGCGCTGGGGGTCAGGCGCCAGCCATCGCCGAAATCCAGCTTGAAGCCGGTCTGCAGACCGCCGCCCGCCTGCCAGCTGTCCGTTTCGGTTCGGGCGGTATCCTTGCCCGTGGCAGTGGCAACGTTGCGCGAGAGGTCGATTTGTTGCAAGGCGCCGCTGGCTATGCCGGTGACGAAGAACGGACCTGTCTCGTACGTGGCGTAAAGCGCCATGTATTCACCGTCACTCTCCGTCCGGGCGGCATCGTGGGCGAGCTTGGCATAGGTATGGGCATAGCCAAGGCTGCCACCCAAAGCGAGACCCGTGGCGATTTCTAACTCGC
>CAYOYT010000374.1:0-3178 GCA_964408245.1 uncultured Dongia sp.
CTCCCGGTCGGGGGGATTCTACAAAAGATGTCTCGCGAGTCCGTTCATTCCTACAATGGAAGTGTAAACGCAGATAGAAGAGCGCCTCCGGGACTACCCGGATAGGCACCATCCAAATCCCGCCTACGATGGCCGCTTTCCACCATGGCTTCATGCAGAAACCAGCAATGCACAGACCAGCCATGACAATATGATCCGTGAGCCTGTCTGTAATTATTGCTATAAAGAGGGTTTCAGAAAAATCATTCAGCACAGATATGGCATCTTCCATCATAAGCAAAAAAGCCCAACTGAAATGCGCGCCATAACATTCGCTAACTTAAGAATTGCCCCTAAGATTTCTGAACGTCCGTTGGTTTAAGAATAAAGCGCAGAAGAACGATGATTGCTGCAACGCTGGCAGCAGCAGCCATATCTACTAAAATGAAAGGCATCACAGCGAACAAGATAAAGTCAAAGAAGTCACTATCAAAGGAGCGGGGCTCATCTAGCTGGAGGTGAAAGACCGCCAGCGTCCCCGAACTGACCAGAGCCATCCAAAGCGCACCAAGTATTGCCGCTTTCCACCAAGATTTTAAGAACCAACCAGCACCGAGAATGCCGGCCAAGGCGACGGGATTGAGGAGGCTTCTTATGACGCCTTCAACAAGCGTTGACACGGGAATGCTTATTAATGCGGATATTATGTTATTTAAAGCAGATACAACGCTATCCAAAACGTTTAAAATATCTAGTATCATTTGAGCAAACCGCTTTTAGATGCAGAAAGGCTATCAGTCATTATGACAGCCTTCCTTGAACGAGGCTGTGGCGTGCATCACTCCGTTTGCAAATGCGCAAACGACAAAATGTAAGGCACGAAAAATGGAAGGTACCCGGGTAGCGCAGCCTGCAACGTCGTGAGTGGTTCAATTGAACCAACCGACCCCTACTTTATTTTCTGCTAACTTATTGTTTTTAATGGTGGGCGCGACAGGGATTGAACCTGTGACCCCTACCATGTCAAGGTAGTGCTCTCCCGCTGAGCTACGCGCCCGCCCTGACCTGCGACCAGCCCGCCTGGAATCCGGCGGATGATGGCTATGAGCGGGCTAATGGGGAATGGCCCGATCGGTCGGCGGCTGGCGAAATAGCATCCTGGCTTGGGGAATGCAAGTCTTGCTGGTACTTTCATTATTTCCATGGAGTTTCAAAGGGGATGGAAGCGGCAACGGTCGCTGAAATTATAGGCTGTCGTGACACCGGGTCGTGACACCGGGTCGTGACAGCGGGTGGAAATTTCTTTAGATCATGGGGGATGCCCAACAGTGACCCCCATCGCGAGCCGGCCGATATGGCGACCAGCCACGTTTCTGTCGCCACGGCCAAAGCTATCCTCAAGCTGGTCCGCCCCAAGACGTGGCTGGCCCCGATCATTGTCGCCTCGCCTCACTCTGGCCACCATTATCCGCCGGACTTCCTGGCAAGCTCGGGTTTGACGCGCCAGGAATTGCGCCTGTCCGAAGATTGTTATGTCGATGAACTGGTCGCCGCCGCACCTGACCTCGGTGTGCCGCTGCTCGCCGCTTTGTTTCCACGCAGCTTCTGCGACGTGAACCGCGAACCATTGGAGCTCGATCCGGCGATGTTTAGCGATCAGCTGCCGGCCGGTGCCAACACAACCTCGCCGCGCGTCGCTGCCGGACTGGGCGTCGTGCCGCGTCTCGGCGCCAATGACCGCGAGATCTATCGTCGCAAACTCTCCTTCGCCGAAGCCGAAGCGCGCCTTGCCGGCTATTATCGACCTTATCACGCAACCCTCAATTCGCTGTGCAATGAAGCCGTCGATAAGTTCGGCACCTGTCTCATTCTCGATTGCCATTCCATGCCGTCGGTCGGTGGCCATGGCGAGCTGCGTGGCGGTCATGGCCGTGTCGATTTCGTGCTGGGCGATTGCTTCGGGGCCTCCTGCGCGCCGACGGTGACATCCGTGATCGACGCTTATCTGCGCTCGGGTGGCGCGAATATGCGGCGTAATTCGCCTTATTCAGGCGGCTATGTGACGCAGCATTACGGCCGACCGGTGACGGGCGTGCATGTGTTGCAGGTCGAAATCAACCGGTCGCTTTACGTGAACGAGCGATCGCTGGAACGCAGTGCTGGCTTTGCCGCAATGCAGGCCAACATGACCGGTCTCATCAGCATACTGGTTGAAAAGACGCCGCAATTATTGAAGGGGTGAGAGCCCGGTGACGGATTTCTTCATTCGGCCGGCCATCGCCGCCGACTTTGCCGCTATCCAGCGCATTTATACGCATCATGTTTTGACGGGCCTCGCGAGTTTCGAGGAAACGCCCCCGGATCTTTTTGAGATGATGCGTCGCTGGCAGATCATCGCCGAGGCTAGCTTGCCCTATGTTGTGGCGGAGGGCGTTCGGAACGAGATCCTCGGCTACGCTTACGCTGGTCCCTACCGCGCGCGCAGTGCCTATCGTTTCACGGTGGAGGATTCGATCTATCTCGAGCCGGGATTTCAGGGGAAAGGCCTCGGCCGGGCTTTGCTTACGCGTTTGATCGACGACGCAACAACCAGCGGCAAACGCCAGATGATCGCTGTGATAGGCGATTCGGCTAATCTTGCCTCAATCGGTGTTCATCGGGCGCTGGGTTTTGAGATGATCGGCACATTTAAGGCGATCGGCCTAAAATTCGGCCGCTGGGTGAACACTGTGTTGATGCAACGGGAATTGGGCCAGGGCGCTACCACTAATCCGATAAATTAGCGCGAACAAAGTCCTTCGGCGGTTTCTTTCTAGACAAAAAAAGGCCGCGCCTAACGGCACGGCCCAAGTTCTGGGAGGAAACGCCCATGAGGGGCGTTTTGCGACGATGCCTGTCAGGGGAGATATGCATCGTCGCAGCAACAAGAATGGCGTTCTTGCACTGCAATGTCAAGGCCAGTAACATCCATTAACTAAGCGTCATCATGCTGAAAAAGTTAGAAAATTTTGTGTTGCTGCTATGCAACACTATTATTTTAGTGGGGTATCGCCGGCATATGTAATTGCCTGAAAAACGAGTAGTTTTTTCCGTCACGCGATCCATTAACCAACCAGCATTGCGGGCGGCTTCGGCTCCCGGTAACGTCCTATCATGACAGAAATCCTTCTTTCCGGGCCTCTTAACGGCACCCATGTGG
>CAYOYT010000375.1:0-3171 GCA_964408245.1 uncultured Dongia sp.
ACGTTGGTGTGAAAGGTCGTAACCATCGCGTGCGTGCGCCCTGACATCTTACGCGTGAGCAGCATATAGATGGCAAGACAAAGCCCAGCGAGCAGTGCCAGCACCATGCCGGGATTGAACGCCTGAAAGCCGGGGCGAATGATGATCAGCGTGCCGATAAAGCCGATGATGACCGCCATCCAGCGACGTATGCCGACCTTCTCGCCGAGCACGATCGGCGACAGCATGGTGATGATCAACGGCTGCACAAAGAAAATCGCCAACGTATCGGCGATTGGCAGGAATTTGAGACCTAAGAAAAAGCAGAACGTCGCGCCGCACAAGAAAAGTCCGCGGAACGTGTGCATCAGGGGTGGATCCGGCAGCAACCCCTTTGGCCCGACCAGTCGCAAGGCGAAAGGCAATGTCAGGAGCATGCCGAAGAACAGGCGCGCCCACACGATCTCAACGATTGGCACGCCCATCTGCCCCAGATATTTGGCGCAGACATCAAGGAATGGCAGAATTCCCATGGAGCACAGCATCAAGCCGATACCGAGCAGAGGTTTTTGAGTGACGTCAGGAACTAACATGGTCTATCCGAAATCCGGCCGAAATCTGGTCGTGCCAGCATAGCGGGCTCGGACCGGCGACGACAATCAGAAGATATCGTGTACAGCCTCCTCGGCAGCGGAGAGATCTTTCGGAAGGTACAAGACCATTAAGGCGCTGGTCCAATATCCAAGTAGGATCGTGCAGATAATGCCGACGCTGCTGATGATCACCAGGACTGCGGTGTCGAAGGCAGCATAGTCAAGCAGTTCAAGCTGTAACCGATAGGCCAAGTATGAAAGCGCGTCGAAGATCTTCGCCGTCGCGGCCGCCATGACCACAATATGGCAAAGCAGCCGCAGGACGATTCCGCAGCTGGCTGTCCAGGCGCGGCTTAAGGCCCCGCGCCAGCCGGTAAAGAGGATCATCGTCGGCCACAATGCCAAGCGTAAGCACAGCCAGATCGGCAGCGGGATGGCGATTGCAATAAGAGGTAAATCATTTACCGAGAGGCCGAACGCGTAACCGTAGCGAGCCTCGTCGCGCATCATATCTTCGAGGTCCATCAGGAAGACCGTCGCAACAAGAGGCACGAAAGCGATTGGGGCGAGGAGGTTTGCGGCAAAGAATTGCAACGCGCGCCGAAAGAACATCGCGGGCGCCAGCCGCAGCTCGCCACCTTGGGATATTGCCAGACTCCAAACTGCCAACGTGCTGATGAACAGGAAAGCGCTGGCTAGCCAAATAGCGAGGCCACGCCATCCGTGATCCGAGAAAACAGCGAGCGGCAGGCGCATGCCAAGCACGGTATAATCGATCGGATAACCGAAGACCCCGCTGTCATCGAACCAGAAAGTGCAAGCCAATAACACGATGACCGACGCCGCTCCGAGCAAGATTGACAAGCGCCAATAACGCATGGGCAGCGTCAGGGTCGCAATAAGGCTGTCCAGTATTCCCAGCTGTTGCATGCTTGCCTCCAACCGGTTAGATAAGCGCGCATAAAGAATGTAGTTGATAAATTTAACTCGTAAAAGTATATTGTTCTTACTTAGTTCTTTTTGGGAAAGGTGCGAGCCATGTTAGGCAATTGCCTTCGATCATGTAGCCTGGCTGCCCTGTGGCTCGTCGCAAGTATCGGGAATGCTGCCGGCCAAAACGCCGATTGGAGCATTCACGTTCTCAATGAGCGCGAAATCGATCTTTCCGGACTCATGACCAAAGGTATCGGCGTGGATTTCGCCAAGGCGGTTGATGCGAATCCAGGGCTTAAGCTCGTTCATGTGAATGTGGGTCGTGGCGGCTCCGTGAATGAGGCTTTGGTGCTGGCCGAAGTAATCTCTCGGACAAAGATGGATACATATGTGCCGCGAAATTGCGGTGGATCCTGTACGATCGTTGCTGCAGCCGGCGCTCAACGCTATCTCAGAAGCGGCGCCAAACTTGGCTATGGGAATTACGACGTCCCCGGAAAAGGTCCTCTCGACCCAGCGACGTGGCAATCTCTTTACAAGACACCATTCCCTGCTGACTTCGTCGCCAAAGGTGTGGCGGCGCGGCTCGACCAGATCTGGGTGCCGACCCCGCAGGAGTTACTGGCGGCTGGTGCAGTGACACAAATCGTCACAGGCGAAAAATTTGCTGCAAGCGATATGGCCATCGGTGCCGTGGGCATTGAGAATGATCTTCTAAAACTACGCGTATTTCGAGTCATCAAAGAGCGAGAACCTGCGCAATTCGCCGCGTTAATCGATAGATTTCGGACCGCTGCTGCCACAGGTGTGCCGGTGGAGCAGCTCAGAATTGTTGGTCTCAATTGGCTTGGCGGCCTGCGTGCAAAATACGTGCCCCATGCGGAAGATCAGGCCGTAACAGCCTTTATAAAATTGGTGCTAGAAGAAGCAGAAAGCGTTGCCCGTCAGGATATCGCCGCCTGCCATGCGGTCTTGAGCGGGGGTGCCGTGCCCGGCGCCGAACATGCAATTGCCTTGATCCCGAAAAAATTGCGCGAGAAAGAATCCGCTATCCTCGCGAATATTTTTGAAAGCGCAGATCCGGCACGGCCGCTACCGGATCCGGCAAACACAGATGCGCTGCTCGAGCAGATTGTCGCTAGGATGGGCCCCGACGGTGATCTGCTTGACCAGGCATCGGACCCCAGCACTCCGCCCGAAATCGGTTGCCGTGTCTCGCTCAGCCTCTATCGCGCCCTGTTGACTTTGCCGCCTAAGGATAGCGCCGCTCTCTTCAAGTCCTGGTATCTGCCATAAGCTTCTGACCGGTGCCCCTTTCGCCACCGCGCCCAATCGTCTAAGAAGGCCCGCTCCCACCGGCAATGAGCGGCGGGCGGTAGCGGATATTTAGTCGGTCGGAGCAAAAAATGGCGGCGTATCAATACATTTACGTGATGAAGGGCCTTTCCAAGGTCTATCCGGGCGGCAAGAAGACGTTGGAGAATGTGTGGCTCTCCTTCCTGCCTGGCGCGAAGATCGGCGTGCTCGGCCATAACGGGGCCGGTAAGTCGACACTCCTCAAGATCATGGCCGGCATCGATAAGGAATTTAACGGTGAAGCCTGGGCTGCCGATGGTGTTTCGGTCGGCTATCTCGCTCAGGAGCCGCAGCTTGATCCAGCAAAGGA
>CAYOYT010000376.1:0-3163 GCA_964408245.1 uncultured Dongia sp.
CCGTTATAGGCCTTCTGGCCAGAGAAGACTGCCCGGTAGCCGGCAGCCTCGATCTCGGCGATGGGGAAATTGCGGTCCTCGAGCTTCAGTTCCTGAAGGCAGAGAACGTCGGGCCGCACCGTCGCGAGCCAGTCCAGTACCTGCGGCAGCCGAACCTTGAGGGAATTGACGTTCCAGGTGGCAAGTTTCATCTGTCCTCGCATCGATTGCCGTGCCTGCGTATGGCTCTGATTCTTGAGTCTTGGTGGGTCATTGGTGGGTCAAAATTTCTTGGTGCCTTCTGTACATCATACCAATTCAATTTGGTGCCAAGCATGGCAACCTGTCATTAGGTTGTGGTGATCGCCCGTGCCTTGAGTGGCAGAACCTGTGTAAAACGCAGACTAGTTCCGGCGAGTGGTGAAGACCTCTCCGGTCCGGTGAAAACCGAGCGGGCTTGATCGTGGCAACCTGCTTTCGGCAATTATGCTGAAAGTCAGCAATGGGCTTTCGCCTTACCAGCGCGGCCTCCGAAAACACGGAGGATATCTTGCGCACACAGCATTCAATCCAAACCCGCATCTCAACAGAGATTCCCGAAGCGGTCTCCCGCTTCGCCCTGCTCCCAGATGAAGCGCTAATCGCCGCATCGACAATGCAGGAGCTTTTCGACGTTCGTGGCAACGCCTCGCTTTGGCGCATGGAGCGCGCCGGCCGTATTCCGAGATCTCGCCGACTGCCGGGCAGCCAACATCGCCGCTGGATCGTCGGTGAAGTCCGTGCCTTCCTGAAGGCTATCGCCGTTATTGAGGAGGCCGACTATGCGCCGGCTTAAATGTGAGAGCGCCCAACCTGGCGGGGTCGGGCGCGGTGGGGAAGCAGCAGACGAAAGGAACGTCAAGACAAAGTTTGCCCTGCTTGGCGTCGATCCGGCAAGCTCTCTGGCCTGTCGTGCCGACGACCTGGCGAGAGCGATTCCGAGCATTCTGACCGCCGAGCGGCGTCGAGCTACCGTTCTTACATTCTGCCGCTGCTGGTGCGGCGTTCTGGCACTTCGCCGGGGAGAATCCTTCGATTTTGGCGGGGTGTTGTGATGGCCAGAATTCGCACGGTCAAGCCGGAGTTTTGGACATCGGAGCAAATCATGGAATGTTCGACGACTGCTCGCCTACTGTTCATCGGCATCTGGAATTTCTGTGACGACGGGGGTAATCATCCGGCGAGCACAAAGACCCTCAAGGCGGAGGTATTTCCCGGCGATGACATAGGCGCCGGTGACGTTGCCGAACTTGTGAGGGAACTTGTTGAACAGGGCCTGTTGGTTGAGTACGAATCGGCTGGAAAGCCCTACTGGCACGTCACCGGGTGGCATCACCAGAAGATAGAAAAGCCCTCGTACAAGCACCCGTCACCACCGGAAATTCCCCTACCCATTGGCGAAGATTCTCCGAATAGTCGCCGAATGGTCGGCGACGCTTCACCCCCGGAAGGGAGTCTAAAGGAGTCTAAGGGAAAGGATAAAGATATAGCGGACGAGGCTATCGCCTGTCCTGTCGCCGGCAAAGCCGCCGACTGTCCGCACCAGAAAATTATCGACCTGTACCACGAGCTGCTGCCAATGGGCAGGCAAGTACGTCACTGGACCGATGCTCGAAAAGCGAAGCTTCGTAATCGCTGGCGCGAGGAAAAGCAGCGCCAGTCTTTGGTTTGGTGGCGGAAGCTATTCAGCTACGTCGCCGAAAGCGAATTCTTAACGGGAAAGGTCGTAACGCCAGGGCGTAAGCCGTTCGAATTGGATCTTGAGTGGCTCGTTACACCCGCGAACCTGGTTAAAGTCATCGAGGGCAAGTATCACGAGTGCAGCGGGGGGGCAGCATGACCTCTACACCATCTCTCACCCCGCACTCAATCGAGGCCGAGCATTCCGTTCTCGGCGCTGTTCTGCTTGATCCGAGCGCAGCCGAACGAATTGGCACCCTGCAGCCGGAGCATTTCTTCGCCGAGGCTCACCGTCTCGTGTTCGCCGAAATTTTGGCGATGCTCGCCGCGGGAAAGCCCGTCGATGTGGTCACGGTTGCCGAATCGATCGATGCTCGTGGCTTGACCGAGCGCACCGGAGGGTTGAGCTACCTGGGCGAAATCGTTCAGAACACGCCAAGCGCCCTGAATGTTGCCCGATATGCGGAAATCGTCACCGGCAAGGCGCTGGAGCGTCAGCTTCTCGCCGCGGCAGACACGATTGCGCAAACCGTTCGTGGCGCCGGAACATCCGCCGAGAAGCTGGCAGCCGCGCAGGCAACCGTGATGCGCCTCAGCGAGGCGGCTACGCCAAGGCAGCCGCGCTTGCTTCGCGACGTGCTGTCGTCCGCGGTCGAGGTGCTGGAGTCGCGTGCCCTGGGCAACGTCAAGGCATTGCCAACCGGGTTTGATGACCTTGATGCGATGCTCGGCGGCGGGCTGAGAGGCGGAAACCTCGTCATCATCGCCGGCCGCCCGTCGATGGGTAAAACCTCGCTGGCGATGAACATCGCGACGAACGTCGCCGAAGCCGGAACGCACGCTGGAATCCTCTCGCTTGAAATGGCCGAGCAGGAGCTGGTTGACCGCGTGATTGCGTCCGTTGGCCGCGTGCCACTGCACGATGTCATTTCCGGACGACTCGACGGCGAGTCTGGCGACCGCATGCTGATGGCAGTCGAACGACTGCGCGATTTGCCGGTGACGATCGATGACCAGGGCGGCTTGTCGCTTTTCGATGCGACAGGCAAGGCTCGCACTATTCGACGCAAGCATGGACTCGGACTGCTAGTCATCGACTATCTGCAGCTCATGTCCGGCGAAGGCGATAACCGCAACGCGCAACTTGAGCCGATCACGCGCGGTCTGAAGGCGCTGGCGAAAGAGCTGGATATACCGGTTGTCGTTCTGTCGCAACTGAACCGCTCGCTCGAACAGCGCCCGAACAAGCGCCCGGTGATGTCCGACCTGCGGGACTCTGGCGCGATCGAACAGGACGCCGACGTGGTGCTGTTTGTGTATCGCGACGAGCAGCACAACCCCGAGTCACCGGACAAGGGGACGGCCGAAATCATCATCGGCAAGAACCGCCAGGGCAGCACTGGCATGGTGCGGCTCGCCTATCGCGGCGCCTTCACCAGCTTCGGCAACTTGGCGCGCGACTGGC
>CAYOYT010000377.1:0-3159 GCA_964408245.1 uncultured Dongia sp.
GCCCAATGCCTTGGGCGCGACGGCCTTGCCGATGAAACCAGCCAGCAGGACGACAGTAAAAAGATAGGGCAACGCCTGGATGAGTGGCACCGGCACCTGACCGATCCCAGGTACAGAAACACCCTGCAAGCGTATTGCGATAGCATCGAGAAAGCCGAAAAGCAGGCAGGCGAAGAAAGCCGGCCAAGGACGCCATTTGCCAAAGATCATGGCGGCAAGAGCGATAAACCCGCGCCCCGCCGTCATCTCTTTCTGGAACGTGGCATTCTGCGAAATCGATAGAAATGTACCAGCGACACCGCAGAGTAGCCCCGCCATCATGACAGCCATGTAGCGAAGGCGCAGCACCGGAATACCGGCCGTATCGACCACGGCGGGCGCTTCGCCGGCGGCACGCAGGCGCAGGCCGAAACGGGTGCGATAAACAACGAACCAAACCACCGGAACGATCGCGACCGCTATGTAGGTAAGTAAACTGTGGCCGCTGATAATATGATAATAGATGGGCCCGATGATTGGTATACCGGCAAGCGTGTCGATACCCGGCAACATGATCGGCATGAAGCGCTGATCGGGTGTCAGATCGGGCGTATTGCCGCCGCGACCAAACCAGGCATGACCAAGTACAACTGTCAATCCTACCGCTGTGATGTTGATGGCAACACCCGAGACCACCTGATCACCGCGATTGGTGATACAGGCATAGCCATGAACCAGCGACAGCAGCACCGCGACCACTATAGCCGCTGCCAGCGCCACCACCGGCGATCCCGTTTGGGCAGCGACCACAGCAGCTACAAAAGCGCCTGCCAACATTTTACCCTCGAGGCCGATATCGATAACACCGGAGCGCTCTGAAAATATGCCCGCCATGGCGCAGAAGATGAGCGGGGTCGCCATCCGAATAGTCGCTGCGAGTGTCGATAGTATCAGAAGGAGCGAATCATCCATGAGATGCAGACTCTCTTGATCGACCCGCCACGATCCGCAAATAGAGCCGCTCGATCCATGGTCGATTCATATAAGCGAGGGCCCCGGAGAAAAGAATGATCAAGCCTTGAATGGTAATGATCATCTCGCGCGTAATCGTTGGAATCTCGAAGGCGAGTTCTGCGCCACCTTGGTAAAGCGCTCCAAACAATAGGCTGGCAAGTATAATCCCGAACGGATGATTACGGCCCATCAACGCGACTGCAATGCCAGTGAATCCCGCGCCGGCCACGAATTCCAACAACAGGCGATGCTGCACGCCGAGAATCTCGTTAACACCGACCGAGCCCGCCAGCGCCCCGGAGATCGCCATCGTAATAAGAACAATCCGCGCTGGCTTGATACCAGCATAGATCGCCGCACGCGGCGACAGGCCGGTGGCTCGGATTTCGTAACCCAGGCGCGAACGCCAAATGAAGACTTCCACCAGCACGCAGCAGACCAACGCCCAAAGAAGCGACAGATTGAGTGGCGTAGAAGCAATCTTAATGCCGAACCAACCGAACACCGCCGCCATTTCCGGCAAAGTCGCATTCTCGGTAAAGGTCCGGCTCTGAGTCGACATCTGTCCCGGATCGCGGAAAACATCGACCAGCAGATAGACCATGAGCGAGGCAGCTAAGAAATTAAACATGATCGTCGTGATGACGATGTGGCTCCCACGATAGGCCTGCAAATAGGCCGGGATCATTGCCCAAGCGGCGCCAAAGGCAGCGGCGGCGAGGATCGCCAACGGCACCAGCACAGGCGCTGGCAAAAGATTGTCGAAGGCAAGCGCCACCATCCCCGCACCCAAGCCACCAATACCGGCCTGCCCTTCTCCACCAATATTGAAAAGGCCCGCGTGGAAAGCGACCGCTACGGCAAGACCGGTAAAGATAAAGCTGGTGGCATAGTAGAGTGTGTATCCCCAGCCGTAGCCGCTGCCGAAAGCGCCATCCACAAGAATGGCAATGGCATCGAACGGGTTGGCGCCGATGGTCCACAGAATGAGCCCAGCAACAATGAGCGCCATTAGCACGTTAATGACTGGCAGAAGGCCGATCTCGATCCAGCGCGGCAATTGACTGGGACGAGCGCTCATGACGCAATCCACTGTTGCTCGTTACTGCCGGTCATCATCAGACCTAGCTGACGTTCATCGGCGTCCTTGCCGGCGATCTCGCCGACCACTCGCCCCTGGTTCATGACCAAGATCCGATCGGCAAGCGCCAGTATTTCGTCGAGCTCGACCGATACCAACAGAATAGCAACGCCACGATCGCGCAATGCCACAATTTCGCGATGAATGAATTCGATTGCGCCAATGTCGACGCCGCGTGTCGGTTGGCCTACCAGCAATACGCGCGGCTGACACGCCATCTCGCGCGCAAGAATCAACTTCTGTTGATTGCCGCCGCTGAACTTACTAGAACCGAGTTGTGGCTGCGGTGGGCGTACGTCGAATCCCTGCATCAGTTTTTCGCAGCGCCCGGTCATGACATTCCTGTTAAGTAGAAAACGTCCACCCAGGTTCGGATCGCGCTGGTAACCCAGAACGGCGGATTCCCAGGCCGGGAAGCCAGTGACGATTCCCAGGCGATGCCGGTCTTCCGGGACGTGAGCAACGCCCAGCGCGCGCATCGACGCTGGGTCGCTGGGCTGTGTAGCCGAAACAACAGCTTCGCGCAGACGAATGCTTCCTTCACTCGGCGCGCGTATGCCGGCTAGGATTTCAAGCAATTCGCTCTGTCCATTGCCAGAAACGCCTGCAATACCGACGATCTCACCAGCATGCAGATTGAAATGGATGTCGTGCAGGCGCTTAACACCCCGCTCATCGACCAGTGACAGGCCAGCGACTGATAGCTCAATGGCTTTAGCCTCGGCCGGCGACTTTTCCAGTTCAAGTCGCACCTTGCGGCCGACCATTAGTTCGGCGAGCTCATCCGTGTTGGTATCGGCGGTGCGCCGATCGGCTACCACCTTGCCGCCCCGCATGACGGTTACATGATCGGTGATCGCAAGCACTTCCTTAAGCTTATGGGTGATAAGCAGCACTGTCGCGCCGCGGGCTTTGAGAGCTGACAGAATGCGGAATAACTGATCAGTTTCCTGCGGCGTCAGCACGCCTGTCGGCTCGTCGAGAATCAGCAGAGAGAAGTGAAGAAAGAGCGCCATTATGAATTC
>CAYOYT010000378.1:0-3158 GCA_964408245.1 uncultured Dongia sp.
TCTCGTTCACTACAACCGTGACGCTGCCGGACGGCGCCATTCCAGGTAATGGCGCCTACACCATCGCTGCTGCTGGGCAGACGGCTGGAAATTTCCGCCTACTCTATCCCTACCGCACGGATATCAGTGCCAGTGGTGTGCTGGTCAGCCAGAAGGCTTCACCCAAGCAATTCCGCTCTGTCTCCCAGATCACGGGTAAGCAGGAAGCGGTGACCCTTACCTATGGCAGCGGTGGCAAGGTCGGGATCAATGCACAACCTTTGACTCGCCAGGCGCAGGAAGCTGTGGCTGAAGGCTTTGCTAACGGCACGGTCGATCCAGCGAGTGCGATCGTAAGCCTCGTTGCGACTTTCGCGAAGACCCATCAGTGCCAGGGCACCTACAAGCTCTTCGACGGCGTGCGGCGTTATGACCTCACGCTTTCGCAAGGTGGTTTCGTCGACCTCGCACCGATGCAACAATCCTATTACACTGGCTCCGCCACCGAATGCAGCGCCCAGCCGCAGTTGTTGCAGGGTTTCTCGGCCGCAGCGACGCAGTCGCAATTCTATCCGCAATCGGCACGATTGTGGCTGGCGCCGGCGGTTGAAGGCTTGCCAGCCATTCCGGTCCGCATCGAGGCGCAGAATGCCCTTGGCGTGATGGTGCTTGATCTGGTGGGTGTTCAGCTCTGATCGAGCTTTGCAAGCAGGGCGGGTAGATCGGCAAAACAGGCTATCTCATAATAATCGCCTTGTGTCGCTCGATCGGCCGGACGGCCATATCCTGATGGGATGATGATCGCCGGAACGCCACCGGCCTTTGCCGTCGCTAGATCGGTATGGCTGTCGCCGATCAGCAGAGAGAGGTCGGATGCTTGCGCCAGATCGCCGCCCGCCTGTGCGATAGCGGCCAGAAGCGGCTCCTTCGCGGGCTTGCGTTCTTTCATGGAATCGCCACCGATGACGGCATGAAAAAGAGCCGAGAGACCGAAATGGTCAAGCACTAGTCGTGTCGCCACGCTGGGCTTATTGGTGCAGAGCGCCAAATGGCGGCCCTCGCGCCGAAAGGTCTCGAGAATCTCGCGCACCTGCGGGTAGAGTGCCGTCCGATTGGTCGAGGCAGCTTCGTAATGAACTTTGAAGCGCGGCATAAGGTCAGCTGCTTCTAGATCGAGCTCGGCAGCCTTTAGGGCACGGGCAAGTAGGATTGGAGCTCCGTCACCAATCATGGCCTTTACCTGTGCAACGGCCAGTGGGGGTTTCTTATACTCGTCCAACAACAGATTCAGTGCATCGGCGATATCGGGTGCCGAATCGATCAGTGTACCGTCGAGATCGAACACGAGAACTTGCCGCCATGCCATAATTCCGCCCTTTTCAAGGGTATTTTGGACCGCAACTCAATTAAATGCCGGTATTAAGTTGCAGGTATTGGATTGCGCGGCGTGGATATGGCATTTTCTCCGGCATCACAAGTGGGGTGTCAGTACGGTGATCAGCACCGGGATTAGCACTGGGACTCGATTGCTGTTATGGCACCGGCCATTCTTAGGATTGAACAATTCTGATGACTGCTAAATCGCCGTCGACCGCCGCTATTATCCTTGCCGCCGGCAAGGGGACGCGCATGAAATCCGCTTTACCCAAAGTGATGCATCGCATCGCTGGCCGTTCCATGATTGGCCACGTCATCGACAATCTGGCGCCGCTTGGTATCTCGCGCGAGGTGGTGGTCGTGGCGTTGGGTATGGAGCAAGTGGCTGCCGAGGTGACACCGCTTCCGACGGCCATTCAGCACGAGCAATTGGGTACCGGCCACGCGGTCGGCTGCGCCCGGGACGTTCTGACCGGGTTCGAGGGAACGGTGCTGGTGCTCTATGGCGACAGCCCATTCATTTCGACGGCTACTCTTCAAGCGCTGGTCGCGCGCCGCCATGACGCGGACGATCCCGCTGTCGTGGTGCTCGGCATGCGGCCACAGGATCCAGCAAAATACGGCCGCTTGATTCTAGACAAGTCTGGCGGTCTCGACAGAATCGTCGAATGGAAGGAAGCAAGCGCGGAAGAGCGAGCCATCACCTTGTGCAATTCCGGCGTGATGGCGATCGACGGCACGGTGCTGTGGTCGCTGATCGACCGTATCGACAATAAGAATGCCAAGGCTGAATACTATCTGACCGACCTGGTTGAGCTCGCGCGCCGTGACGGGCGAATCTGTGCCGTCGTCGAGGCGCCTGAGGCTGAATTGATGGGCGTTAATAGCCGCGCCGAACTTGCCATTGCTGAATCTTTGTTCCAGGACATCCGTCGCGCCCGCGCAATGGAGGAGGGGGCGACGCTGATCGACCCCAAATCCGTATTTTTCGCTGCCGACACGAAGCTCGGATGCGATGTCGTGATCGGTCCCAATGTCGTGTTCGGCGTTGGTGTCGAAATTGCAGACAATGTCGAAATCCGCCCCTTTTCGCATATCGAAGGCACCAAAATCGCGAGTGGTGCTGTCATCGGTCCTTACGCGCGACTGCGGCCCGGCACAGAAATTGGCGCTAACGCTCGTGTGGGTAATTTCGTTGAGATTAAAAATACCGTCTTTGGAGCGGGCGCCAAGGCCAACCACCTCAGTTATCTCGGTGATGCGGACATTGGCGCGATGTCAAATATTGGTGCTGGCACGATCACGTGCAATTATGATGGTTATTTGAAAGCCCGGACGGTCATTGGCGCGGACGCCTTCATCGGATCGAACTCGGCCTTGGTGGCGCCTGTGAAGATCGGCGATGGCGCCATTGTCGGTGCCGGCAGCGTCATCACACGCGATGTCGATGCTGATGCCATTGCTGTCTCTCGAGCCGAACAAGTATCGCGCGCTGGTCGCGCTCGCGATTATCGCGGCCAGCGTCAGAAGCTTAAACAAGACAAAGCCACGCGCAAATAAAGCGCGGGCATTAGGCAGGAGTTCACGATTTATGTGCGGTATCGTTGGTATTATTGGCAAGGCTGAGGTGGCACCCTTGCTGTTCGATGGATTGAAACGCCTCGAATACCGCGGCTATGATTCAGCCGGCATTGCCACGCTGGTTGAGGGTCGTATTGAACGGCGTCGTGCCGAGGGTAAGCTCAGTAATCTGGGATCCGTTCTCGATAAGCAGCCGCTCAAAGGCACAATCGGTATTGGCC
>CAYOYT010000379.1:0-3154 GCA_964408245.1 uncultured Dongia sp.
GCGCGTGGCGGCAAAGTCGCTGCCATAGAATGCCATGATCGCCGCGCCTGCCTCTTGGGCAGCGCTGATCAGGTGGTCGCGCAAGACAGCAAGATCGACGGACATCACGGTTCCAGGACGGATCTTTCAAGTCGCCTTCTAGCCTGTCTGGCGGCAAAACACCATCTGACTTCAGGCTCGTACAAGGTCCAGAATTTTGGGTGCTAAAGCGCTGTATGCATGCGCTCGATTCATGGCAGCAGAGAGTCCAATTCTTTCTTCAATTCCGCCCTCTGCGGTGCGTCCGGTGGAAGTTGGTCCAGCACCTCGTTCCAGAGCTTGCGCGCCTCGGCTTTGTTGCCAGCGACGCGCGCGACGAGGCCGCCGTAATAGAGGCCCAGCGGATTCTTGGGATCGAGAGTGCGCACCCGGCCCACGGCCTCAACGAATTCCGGCGGCAGATAGCGGTCGAGATCGGAACGGTCGGCAACGATGGCGTCGGCATAGTCGAGCTGGACGTCTAGGCGGGCGGGCGCTAGGGCTGCTGCCTTCGCCCAGGCATCGCGTGCATTGTTGCTTCGCTGCAGGACCTGATAGGCGCGTGCGAGACGGATCCAGCCGTCGAGATCGTCAGGATCAGCTTTGAGCTTTTCTGTCAGGCGACCCACCATGCCATTCATGAAGACCTGCTGCTGCTCCGGTGTCATGGATTGCGCGGCATCGATATCGGCAGTGCCGGGACCTGGCGTGTTGCGCCCAGAATCATGGGATTGGCGCGCGTCTGGGTTAGCAGTGTTAGAGTTGGGGTCGGCACCAGCGCCCGCACCTGTAATGGCATCCGATGTGCTGTCCGCAGTGGGCTTGCCGAGGCGTTCGGTGGCCTTGGCGATATGGGTTTCGAGGGTCGCGCGCCAGGGGGCGTCCTGGGGCGTATCCTTTTCCAGCGTTATCCAATCTGTAAGGGCCGCTTCAATATCGCCTGCCTGCGCCTTACCGAGGGCTAGGAAGAAGCGCGCGGTGGGATTACTCGGATCGGCGGCCAGCGCGCGGCGAAAGGTCGATGCCGCGGCGTCGTTCATCTCGCCCTCATTGGCGATAAGTTGCGCCTGACCGAAAGCTGCTAAGGTCACCGCATCCTCCGCGCCCAAAGCGACTGCCTTGGCATAGGCCGTGGTGGCATCCTGCGCGCGGCCCGACATATCATAGCCGGCAGCAAGTGCCACCCAGGCCGTGGCATCGGTGGGCTTGGCTGAAACAGCCGCTTCGAGGGCCTGCAATTCAGGGCTGGTGGCGACTTTCGTGTTCGTGGCGATGAAAGGCTGAGCCGGCAGAGCGGGCGCCCCGATCAGCAGGTAAAAACCGAAGCCCAGTAGAGGTAATACGACAGCCGCCGTGATGAGCAGCCCATGTGACGGTGCTCGGCCTGGGCGCCATTGTGGACTATCCGCCAGTGCCAACACGCGCCGCTCGATCTCGATCTGCGCCAAACGCGCTTGCTCCGGGGCAATGAGGCCAGCGTCGGTATCGCGGCCGAGTTCGGCTAATTGATCGCGATAAACGGCGAGGGCGAAAACCGCTTCGTTCTTTACCTTGCGGGTATAGAAGAGCGGCAGCGTCAGCAGCACAGCCGTCGCCAGAGTCATCATCGCAAAGATTAACCAAACAAAAATCATGCGTCCCTCGATGCGGTGGTTGTGCCGCCATCGAGGCTGGATGGCAAGGATTCGTCATCTGCCTTAAGCGCCGTGTCGATGCGCTTGCGTTCATCGGCGCTGAATATTTTTTCCGGCGCGACCGGTCGGTGGCGGAAGAAGTGGGCGATAATGACGCCGCCCCCGATCAGCAGCAGGAACGGTCCGGCCCAAAGCAAAACAGTCGTTGCTTTAAAGGGCGGTTTGAACAACACGAAATCGCCATAACGGTCGCTGAGGTAAGTGAGAATCTCTGCATCATCCTTGCCATCGGCGATCTGTTGGCGGATGAGGCGGCGCATATCGCCGGCGATACCCGCATCGGATTCATCGATCGATTGTGCCTGGCAGACGACGCAGCGCACCTGCTTCATCAGCGCCCGGGCGCGCGCCTCAAGGGTGGCGTCGATGAGCGGTTCATCGGCGACCTGTGTTTGGGCTGAGGCCATCTTCGGTGCTGTCGCCATGCCGATCACGCCGACGCCCAGCAGCGTCATCAGCACCGCCGCCAGCGAAGAAATGTGCGGACGTGGCATCACTTGGCGAGGTCCTGGAGCAGCGGTTTCAGTTCGCTCTCCAGGCGTGCTGGATCGAGCGGCTGCGCCAGGCGATAACGGATGATGCCATCGCGGTCGATGACATAGGTCTCGGGAACGCCGGCTAGGCCGAATTCGATTCCGGCGCGCCCGTCATTATCTGTGCCGATCGCGTGATAAGGATCGCCGAGCTCGGCCAGATATTTTTCGGAATCTTCTACTTTATCCTTGAACGTGATGCCAACGACGCGAATGCCGGGCATGTCGCGCAAACTCTTGATAAGCGGATGCTCGGCGCGGCAGGGCGCGCACCAGGAGGCGAAGAAATTGAGCACTGTGATCTCACCTTCGAAATCGGCAGATTTGACGCCGGATCGCAAGCCGAGGCCAGGTAGATCAATCTCAGCTATCTTCTTGCCGATAAGAGCAGAAGGAATCGCCGACGGATCGCGCGCTGGATCGAGGCCACGCCAGAAAAGGGCGATCATGGCACCAAGCACCAAGGCGAAAAGGACGGAGAAGAGCACACGCATGTGGGCCAACGCTTTCGTCTACTCACCAGCCGCCGGTTGCGGTACCGCTACGCGGCTGGGGGCTCCGATACGATAGCGCCGGTCACTCAGGGAAACGATGCCGCCGAGCGCCATCAAAGCGGCGCCGGCCCAGATCCAAGGTACCAGCGGTTCCTGATAAATGCGCACTGTCCAGGCGCCCTGGCCGTCGCCGTCGCCGATCACGGCATAAAGATCGCCAAAGAGATGCGACTGAATCGCTGCTTCGGTCGTGGGCATCGGCTGCACCATGTATTGTCGCCGCTCCGGATAGAGATCGGTATAAGGCTGGCCGTCTTTGAGGACACTGAAATGCGCGCGCTCGGCGATGTAGTTTTCGCCCCGCTCCGGGCCGACACGCTGCAGTACATAAGTGAAGTCACCGACCGTGATGCTG
>CAYOYT010000380.1:0-1336 GCA_964408245.1 uncultured Dongia sp.
CGCCTCACATATCGATTCGTCGCGATTGGGGGAAGTCATGCGCACGTTCTCGCATATATGTGATTTTCTCATCATGCTAATTCCGTAAACGCCGCTACTCTTAAATATTCGGGATCGAACACGCGGGCCTTCTGTTGATCTAATAGTTATGCATGCAATCAATGGCTATCTCTGGGACTAGTAGAAAAAATATTCCCGATAGAATTCCAGAATTTTCTCACTTAGTGATGCCCTAGGACAAAAAGGCAGAATCTACGTGCGTCCTAATAGCCCTCAATGATTAAATGCAAAAATATACAGGAATACAGAATGTTAATTACTAAAAATTTTCTGCGGCTAAAAGGCATTACTGCAGTCTTTTTACTAGGGCTCGCCGCATGCTCTAGCCAAGGCGCTAAAATATATAATCACTCGCAAACTTATGTTGAAGAAGTTGCCATTGGAAATATATTCGAAATGCAAGCAAGCCGTTTGGCGGGAATACGAGCATCCAGTGCCAATGTAAAAGCCTATGCAAGAATGATGATTACAGACCATGCTCTCATAAGCCGCTCTTTAGACGCAGCAATGGATGAATCACAATTATTTTTAAATCTTCCAACAGTGTTAGATGCAAAACATAAAGCCTGGATTGCCGAACTTGAAACCAAGCAAGGTGTCGATTTTGATGCGGCGTATACAAAAATGCAAACTGATGCGCACGAAAGTGCCTACTCACTGCATACATGGTATAGCCAAAACGGAGAGGTCCCAGCTTTAAAAACAATCGCTGAAGAAGCTGTTCCCATTGTTAAAAATCATCTTGTGATGGTTCAGCATCTTTCTGAGCTTAAATAGTATACAAACCTTTGCGAACATAAGCTGCACTGCGTCTAGGCTAATGAAAGAAACTAACCAGATATAACCTAGCAGGTTGTGTCTTCATTCATGCTGCATTATTGTGATGTGGTTGTCCATTCGACGTGGTAATGTATCTGAGAGCGTCTAGTTTTTGTCTTAATATAAGGCGTTTCTAGCGGAGTAATGACTTGCTCCGTGAGTCTCCGGCCCTTGAGGCCCAATTCATGTCAATGACCCCGACGGTGTATTTCGAGGCGACTAGCACACTCGCCGTAGTAGTATCGTCAAACGAACCGCTGCTTTTCCTGTCAGAGGACCAGAAGATCATTGCTGCAAGCTTGTCGTTCTGCGAGGCTTTTGAAATTGATCCCGCGACCGTTCCCGGTAGACGCCTTAGCGAAATTGGAAACGGTGAATGGGCCCTGCCTAAACTTGCTTCACTGCTGACGGCGACCGCTTCCGGAAGCGCGCAGATCAAAGCCTACGAGATCGACCT
>CAYOYT010000380.1:1346-3130 GCA_964408245.1 uncultured Dongia sp.
GGCCGAACCAAAAAGCGAGAAGCTTGGTCGTCAACGCCCGCATACTAGACGATGGCGATAAGGATCATATCCGGCTCCTCCTGGCGGTGACCGATGTAACCGACGCACGAGCTGAGGCCAGACTGAAAGATGCTCTCATCAGCGAAAAGGCAATCCTGCTGCAGGAAGTCCAGCATCGGGTTGCAAATAGCCTCCAAATCATCGCAAGCGTTCTTATGCAGAACGCACGTCAGATTCAGTCGGAAGAAGCTCGCGGGCACCTCCACAACGCTCATCACCGGGTCATGTCAATCGCTGCCCTCCAACGGCAACTCTCGACTTCCAGTGGCGGAACCGTCAAGCTTCGTACCTATTTCACTCAGCTTTCCCAAAGCCTGGGTGCTTCGATGATCGATGATCCAGACCGCCTCTCCATAGCCGTGAAAGCCGACGACAGTTCCGTGAGTGCAGACGTTTCCGTAAGCCTGGGCCTTATTGTAACTGAGCTTGTAATCAACGCTCTCAAACACGCCTTCTCTGGTCGGCCCACGGGCGCAATCATGATCGACTACCACTCGCTAGGTAATGATTGGACTCTTTCGGTTGCAGATAATGGTATCGGCATGCCTGCAGGAAGCGAGGCTCCAAAGGCGGGACTAGGTACCGGAATTGTCGAGGCACTTGCTAAGAGTCTACAGGGGATAATCCAAGTGACTGATGCAGGCCCCGGCACTGTAGTAACAATCACCCATCGGGAAAATGCCGATAGCCCAGCTAGCCTTTCAACAGCAGTATAGAAACTAAATGGCCTTATGATTGCTGTACCGACAATGTACTGCCCACATATCTGAGTGACTTATGAATAATGGCAAGTCAGTTGTCCTTGTGGTCGAAGATAACCCGATCATTCGGATGGGTGCCCTAGATCTGGTGCTATGTGCTGGTTATGAAGCACTGGAGGCACGCGATGCGGATGAGGCAATTCGCGTACTTGAATCACGAGACGATATTGATCTGGTTTTCACCGACGTTCAAATGCCCGGCACAATGGATGGCATTAAGCTATCGCACTACATCCGGGACCGGTGGCCACCCGTTAAGCTGATCGTTGCGTCCGGCAAAGCCATCCTTGAAGAGAGCAGTCTGCCTGCCGGAAGCAGGTTCTTCTGTAAACCCTACCATGAAGACACAATAACAGATGCCATGGCCCACTTGCTGTCAGGCGAAGCTTGAATGGCTCCACACATTGCTCAGAGGACTGGCCGGTCGCGACCACAGCCGCCCAACGCCCCGATGTAAAGCAGTAATATAGAAGGATATGACCGCATGATTATTGTAGTAAAATTGATGCACTTAAAATCATGAAAATAGGAATTGTTGGTTGCGGGCACGTTGGGGCCGCGACGGCATATGCTTGTCTTATGCAGGGTATAGGCCACGAACTGGTGCTGGTTGATCAGAACGAAGGGTTAGCGGCAGCACAAGCCGAAGACATATCTCACGCTATACCATTCACTAAACCGATGCTAGTGACGTCCGGACTATATCAAGCATTAATAGAAGCTGGCATCGTGATAATCTCAGCAGGCATCCCCCAGAAGCTGGGAGAAACGCGGCTGGACCTTCTGAAACGGAATGCTGAGGTTTTTGAAATCATCATTCCCCAAGTATTAGAAGTAGCGCCCCAAGCTATTCTATTAATTGCAACTAACCCTGTTGACGTTATGACACATATCGCAGCCCGTATCGCGCGGGAAAGGGGTCAAGCAGAAGGCCGTGTTATCGGAACTGGAACAATTCTCGAC
>CAYOYT010000381.1:0-3126 GCA_964408245.1 uncultured Dongia sp.
GGCATGCAGTTGCTGATGCGGCGCCCGGAAATCTCAGGTTTCATCTCCGTCGCCCCACCGGCCAACATCTATGACTTTTCCTTCCTCGCCCCTTGCCCGTCCTCCGGCCTTGTGATTCAGGGTGACCAAGACACGGTGGTACCGCAGGAATCGGTGCAGAAGCTGATCACCAAACTTAGCCATCAACGCGGCATAAAGATCGACTTTCAGATCGTACCGGGCGCTTCACATTTCTTCACCGAACACCTCGAACGGTTGACAGGGCTGTGTGACACCTATCTCGATACCGCAATCCCCGAAGCCACGGCAAAGGCCCGCGGCGGTAAGTAAAGCTAGCTCAGGAAAATGCGCAGGGGCATAAACGGTCCTCTTCCGCCAAATTGTTTGAGAAAGAGTCAGTCGGCAGCGGAACGATGTTCCGCTCCGCTTACACTGTCTTCAGGGGTGGCGAGAATGACGCGGTCACGACCCTCGCGCTTGGCCTGGTAGAGCGCCTGATCTGCATTGGCGATAAGCTCAATGCGCGTGATGCCGTTTCTCGGAAAGGCAGCGACGCCGATCGAAACAGTGACGGACGGGAGTTCCGAGCCACCCGCTGTGACAACAAGAGCGCGGATACCGTCGCACACACCCTGCGCCTTCTCGCGTCCTTCGGGAAGGTCGCAATCGGGGAGAACCAGCATCAATTCCTCGCCGCCATAACGGCAGACAAAATCAGAGCGGCGCAGACTGGTAACCAGATAGCGTCCGACCTGTTTGAGGACTTCGTCACCCGCCGGATGGCCATAAGTATCGTTGAAACGCTTGAAGTGGTCGATGTCGAGCATCGCGATGCAAAGCTTCGAAGATTTGCGCTGGGCAATAGCCAGTTCGCGCGCCAGCGCTTCATCCATGAAACGGCGATTATAAAGTTCGGTAAGCGGATCACGAATCGCCATGTTTTGGAGCCGCTCGCGCAATTCGATGTTGACCAGTGCCAAGGGCAGCTGATCGGCAAAGTTCCGAGCGGAAGCGATCATTTCATCGCTGACGGTGTTGCCCCCGCGACCTTCCAGACAAAGCAAGCCTGATGTCTGACCGCGCGCCGTGATGGGCAGACAGATGAAGCTGACACCCGGTGACATGCTGACATGCTGACACTGCACATGCCCGCTTGCTTCCGAGCTTGTGTGAATCTTGCCACGCCGAAGCGCCCAGCATTCGTCGGGACCAAAATGTTCGTTAATATCCTCTGCGGCACCACCCCATGTCGCAGCCCGGTGCAGCTGATCGCGCGAATTGTTGTAGACATAGAGCGCCCCCGCCGTGCCTACAAGAATGTCGTGAGCAAACGTCTCAATGACGCGGTAGCTCTCCTCCCGCGAATTCGAAGAATGAAGCGAGTCTGCGAGCTGCGAGACTAGTGCCATTTGGCGGTGGCGCAGGCTCAGGTCGGTCTCACTGTGGCCGCGTCGCGAGATCTCGCGCCGGAACATGGTGAATTGCGCGATCGACAACATGACCGCCAGCATCATGCTGCCGGAGAAAATGGCGGAGAGAAACTTGGTATTGGTTTGCGCGGCCCCGCTTAAGGCAGTTGTTTCACGCGCGATATGCTCGTCGAGCTCAGCGAAAAAGGTTCGGACCTGGTCCATGGCGCGCTTGCCTGCACCTCCTGACAAGGTCGAATGCGCCGCCGCCTGTCCGCGTTCATGCATCACGCCAATAAGATGCTGCATGATGGCTTCGCGCTCCTCGATCAGCTCGAAGATCGACTTGCCCTCCGGTGAGCGGCCGAGGCTCAGCGCGTCATTTTTATCGCCAGCATTGCGCAGCAGATATGCCACATGACTGATACCGGCATAATAGGGTTCGAGATAGCCCGGATCGGCGGTAATGATGTAGCCGCGCACGCCCGTCTCGGCATCGACCAAGCCCTGAAGGATACCATGCGAAATCTCATACGTATTGCGCAGCTCATCTAGTCGCTTGCTATCGGCCACTTGTCTTAGGCCGACGAAAATGGACGCGATGCCTAAGATGAGCAACAGAACGATGCCGCCCGCAAAGAGCATCGTTGTAATCTGCTTCTGCCGGCCCCAGTTCATGTCAGTCATGCGTCCGGATAGGTTTCTAGCCGAACCCAACTATAGGCGAAAAAACCTTGTCCGCAAAGAACTGACCTCAACGACCTAATTCAACAGGTCAATAGCTGCGACCGTTAGTACATCTAAAATCACATTCGTAGCGCGACGTACGAGCATCACCTTGTCATCGACGACCAGATAACGATAGTCAGGTTGTATCGGGGGCAATTGCGAGAGAAGATCCGGTGGCAAATCGCGCTTATCGAGACCAGGAGGCAAATGTCCCTTGCGCGTCAGTTGTTTGGCAAGACCGGGCGGTAACTCCCCGCGCTTGGCTAGGCCTGGTGGCAATCGTTTATTCTTATTCTTATTTTTTTTCTTACTCTCACCGTGCACCTGCACGTAGTCGTCATAGCTATCCTGATAATAGCTTTGAATGAGGCGGCGGGCGACTTCGTCAATGACAATATCGCCGATATCAGCTTCCCCGCTCGCAAGCACGATAGCTGGCGGAGTTGCACCCGGCTCTGGCGCAGTATCCTCCGCCCGCGCGACGCCAATGCTGACAATAAGTACGGTTGCAAGTAACGACAGAGCAAAACGAACGAACATGGCTTTGGATATCCCCTGGCTACGTTCCGATTTCGTGGCAATGATACAGATATCGGCACATTTCTCGATCGTCAAATTTTTGTGAACAACTGCAAGCTCTGTAAACACCAAACTAATGAAGAGGTGGCCGCGATCCGGCCGTTGACGTCGGTTCCTAATTGCATCGCGTCGCAGTCGCGAAGATGGAACAAAGGAGACCGAACAACGCTAGATCGGCACTAAACGTGCGCGCGATGTAGGGTGCCACCGGTCATCGCTTGCGGAACGGCCGTCGTGCTGGGAAAACTGATCGGCAATCCAGCGAGGCTACGCAAGGCAAGATAGGCAAAGGCTTGGGCTTCCAGCGCATCACCATCCCAGCCCACGTCATTCACCGCTTTGACGGGCGCGTCAAGACGTTCCTCGAGCGCATCCATCAGCACCGGATTGTGACGCCCGCCGCCACAGA
>CAYOYT010000382.1:0-3121 GCA_964408245.1 uncultured Dongia sp.
GTTGAATGTTGCAACGTCAGCATTGGCAGCACGGGCCGACCGTGTCATCGCCGGCACCATGCCCGCCGCAATGAATGTGGCCAAAGTCTGACGACGGGAAATTTTATCGTTCGATTGATCTGTCATGAAATGCACTTTTACAAACTTGAGAGATAAGAAATTAAGGCCTGACGGTCACCTGGCGACAGGCCGGCAACATGGTCACGGGCCGATAAGGCTTCGCCACCATGCCAGAGGATCGCCTCAAGAATGGTGCGGGCCCGGCCATCATGCAGCAGAGCACCCTGGCCTTCGTGATCGATCGCCCAGCGCAACCCCCAAAGCGGTGCCGTGCGCCATTCCCGACCGGCAGCATTGTTCTCGATCAGGTCTTCAGCAAGGCCATCGCCCATTTCATGCAGCAGTAGATCGGTGTAAGGCGAAATGTGGCGTGTCTTCGAAGCATCCTTCGGCCACACAACGTCATAACTGGGGCGATGACACGCCAAGCAACCTGCTACTGCAAAGACTGCACGCCCCTTTTCCAATGCTGCAGCATCGGCTGATAGCTTGGGACCGGGCGGCAAAACCGCCTCGGCAATGAAGCGGTCGAGGGTTTTAAGCAGCGTATTTGTAACTTCCAGATCCTCATGTTGCGACGAGGCGCCGCTGGGTGCCGCGCGGCAAACCGTCTGGCGATCGGTGCATTCGCCATAGGCATCCGGAAAAAGCGCAGTGGATAAGCCCATATCAGCTAGGAAGGCGTGAGAATTCTGCGCCTCCAGGCTGGGCATGATCGCTTTCCAGCCAAAACGGCCGAAATTTTTCCGCTCAGCATCAAGCCAATGCACACGGCCGGAAACGCCATCATGATTCTTATCATCGGGATCCGCCATCGCGATGATGGTCTCAGCGGGGATGTTGTCCAGTGGGCCCATACCATGAATGGCAGGTGCTAGCCGCAAGCCCGTGACGGTATCAGATGCCACGGGACCGTCTGACATTTCTTCAAGCGTCACCACTGGACGCCGCAGCGAGATGATAGTGCCGTCGGCAAGCTTCGTTTCGGAGGGCGCATAGGTGATCGAAAAGCGGCCCTCGCGTGGCACGCCACGCGCTGCCTCGGTTTGCAGCTGATGACCATAAATGGGGTCTGCAGCACCGTCTTTCTTAGCCCCCAGACGGACCAAAAGCGACGGGCTGAGAGATCCATCCTCATTGACAAGCCTGCCATGGGCACCGCCTGGATGGCAGGCGACACAAGAGCGCGCATTGAACATCGGACCGAGGCCGTCGGCTGCCTCAGTCGAAGACGGCGCCGACACCCAAATGCGCTCAAAGATCGATTGACCGATAACATTCTCCATGCGGGCGAGCGCGTCATCCCCGAGTGCTGGATCGCGGATGACCTTGACCATATGGCGCGGCGGCACCGCATCATCGGCGTTCGATTGCAGCATACCAGCAGTAAAGACAGCGCCGAAAATGGGGGCGCCGAGGACGGCCAAGGCCCATCCGACTCGTTTTCTCAAAAGAGAGAATTTTTTGATTGCCTTAGTACGTCGCTCTTTACACAACACGATAGATCCCCATCATGCCGGTTTCCTGATGCTCGATGATATGACAGTGAATCATCCAATCACCAGGGTTGTCAGCAACAAAAGCAATCTTCAGGCGCTCTTTCGGAGCCACAATCGTCGTATCAGCCCAATGTGGAATGACATCATTCTTGCTCGAAGCAAAGACTTTAAAGGTGTGACCGTGCAAGTGGATTGGATGAATATGCGGCGTCTGATTGATGATTTCAATGATATAGGTCCTGCCGCGTTTAAAGGTGACGAGCGGCGGCGGTAACACCTCGTGCGATGCGTTGGGCCATGGTTGACCATTGAAGGCCCAGAAAGTCTTAGACGCGAGACACAGCGCATCAGCATAGCGCTGGATCGATCCGTCGGGCATAACGAGATCGGCCGGCAGTTGCGCCGGCGACGAACTGGCGCTGAGGCGCAGTTGGAATGTTTCGGCGCTATCGATGTCAGGTTCGGGGATCGCAACGGCCTTAAGTGGCGCCGGTGCAAAATCGGGTCGATCGAGCGGTGTGTCAGCTGCTTCCAGCTCCGCTATCACAATGGGCTGAGCGGCGTAGTAATTGACCAGCTGAATGCGCGTGCCGGCTTCCTTGGGCATGCGCAAAGTGAGATCGGCGCGCATCGCTGGCCCCAAGCGCCAAGCCTTCAACTTCTGCGGCGGCAGCTGATTGCCGTCGGTTGCGATCACCCAAGCATCGGCGCCTGTGACTCCCAGATCGACAACCCGCGACATGTCGACATTGAGAAACCTGACACGGATGTCGCCGCCAGCCGGCACTTTGAAAACTGGCTGCACCTGGTCGTTGATCGTCCGGTGATTGCCGAACGTGCCGGCCTTGCTGGCGCCAGCGTCAGTCATCATCGGCTGGAATCTGCCGACAGCATCGATGCGCCAATCGCGGTAGACGCAGACGAGATCATGATCGTGCGGCCGCGTTTCGTCACCCTCGATGACGAGAACGCCAGCAAGTCCTCGGCCCAATTGCTCGACGGTGTTGCAATGAGGATGGAAAAAAAATGTCCCGGTATCTGGCGGTTGAAAACGATAAACGAAGCTCTCACCCGGCATGATCGGCTTCTGGGTAAGATAGGGAACGCCATCCATGGCATTGGGCAGGCGAATACCGTGCCAGTGGATTGTCGTGTGTTCGTGCAGACGATTGTTGAGTGTGGCCTCCAGCCATTCGCCCTGCTTTAAGCGAATGACAGTGGGACCGTCGGTGTAACTGAGAATGTCAGTGGCCCTGGTCGGTGGTGTTACCAACTGACGCGACCGCTGAATGGCCGTGAGACTTTCCGCGTGCACCTTGGCATTGGCCGGCATGTCGGGTGCCGCCGGATAGGTTTGCTGGGCACCCTTCCCGCTTTCGGCCAGTACATGGCCGCTGGCGTAGCCGAGGCCGCCGGCACTCAGAACGACGCCGCCGAGCGAGAGAATCGCTCGGCGGCGGCTGATCGAGTTCTGACCCGGTATTATAGGCATTATCGCAAGATCCCATCCTGCGATCGTCCCCGGGGTTTTACGCCAGGTGGGCGATCCGTCAGCCTATTAC
>CAYOYT010000383.1:0-3115 GCA_964408245.1 uncultured Dongia sp.
GGGCGGCGGCGGCGGCGGCGGCGGCGGCGGCGGCGGCGGCGGCGGCGGCAAAGGCGGCGGTTATGAGGGTACTTTCAATGATAAAATCAAGGCTAAAGACTAACTGATCTTCCTGTTACAGTTTGTAACTCTCGACGGGCGGCGTTTATGCCGCCCGTTTTGCTGTCAGTCCTCGGCCTCCTTGTTCTCGAACCGACGTAGTTCTTCGACAAAGCTCAGGCTCGTCATATTGCGCATGCGCATCGGGTAAAGGATGCCGTCGAGATGGTCGCATTCATGCTGCACCACCCGGGCATGGAAGCCAGCCGCCTCCCGCTCAATAACCGAACCGTCGGGCGCCAGCGCTCGGTAGCGGATACGCTTGTAACGCGGCACCATGCCGGCGAGCCCCGGCACCGACAAACAGGCCTCGAGTCCCTCGACCATATCGTCGTCTAGCGGCGTTATTTCTGGGTTGATAAGCACTGTCAGGGGTATGCTCTGGGACGTTTCGCCGCGCTGGCCATCCTCGGTGGCAAGTCGGGCACCGGGAACATGGAAAATCACCACGCGAAGGGGCACATGCACCTGAGGTGCGGCGAGGCCTGCCCCACCGATATCCTCCAACGTGTCGACCATATCATTGATAAGCTTATGGATTTCTGGGGTGATAGGATCATCTACCTGAGCTGCGACATGCTTTAGGATTGGATGCCCCATACGGGCGATTTTCAGAATGGCCATCTTTTGCTCTCGTGGTTTCTTAGAGAATATGGCTGCCGGAAAGGGGTTTAGGAAGACCCAGAACGATCTTCTAAAAGCCTCCAGGGCTTCACAAGCCCAATTCGCTGTGATAGAGCATCACCCGAGCCGGGCTCCCATATGGCAGCCCGATAGGTATTTTCGTTTTCTTGTTACTCCAATCGGCAAAAGGAGCCATGGTAAACCGTGCAAGTTCTCGTCCGTGACAACAATGTCGATCAGGCCCTGCGCGCGCTGAAGAAAAAGATGCAGCGCGAAGGGATTTTTCGGGAAATGAAGATGCGTCGCAACTATGAGAAGCCGTCCGAGCGCAAGGCGCGCGAACAGGCAGAAGCGGTGCGTCGCTACCGGAAGCTGATGCGCAAGCGCATGGAGCGCGAGGGCTTCTAGTCTTGGCCCTTCAGCCGCCTCAAGCGGTCGGAGTTTAGTGAGAATATAGTAATATCGCCCTGCCGGTCCTCCTGGCGGGGCGATGTGTTTTGGGGTTTCTTTTATCCCTTTTCTAACCCGTTGGTATGGATTATTGTTCCTGATTTGTTTCACGTGAAACAAATGGCAAAAAAGAGCCTTTCGAGCAGTCACTCACACTTCGCCTCGCGTTCATGTCAATGCCCCAGCGCCTTGACCACACCCTCACACATCTTCTTGGCATCGCCGAACAGCATCATCGTGTTGGAGCGGAAAAAGAGCTCGTTTTCGACGCCGGCATAACCCGATGCCATCGAGCGCTTGATGAAGAGAACGGTCTTGGCCAGTTCGACATCGAGTATCGGCATGCCGTAGATCGGGCTCTTCGGATCCGTTTTCGCCGCCGGGTTGGTGACGTCGTTGGCACCGATAACAAAAGCGACATCGGCCTGCGCGAAGTCGCGGTTGATGTCCTCGAGCTCGAAGACCTCGTCATAAGGCACGTTGGCTTCGGCCAGGAGCACGTTCATGTGGCCAGGCATACGGCCAGCAACAGGATGGATGGCATAGGAGACCTTGACGCCTTCCTTCTTGAGAAGATCTGCCATTTCGCGCAACGCGTGCTGCGCCTGAGCGACCGCCATGCCGTAGCCTGGGACGATGATGACGCTCGCCGCATTCTTCATGATGAAAGCCGCATCGTCTGCACTGCCGGCTTTGACCGGCCGGTCCGCTGCTTTCGCTCCGCCAGCCGCTGCAGCACCGCCGGAATCAGTGCCGAAACCACCGAGGATCACATTGAAGATCGAGCGGTTCATGCCCTTGCACATGATGTAGCTGAGAATGGCGCCCGATGATCCGACCAGCGCGCCTGTAACGATGAGCAAGGGATTGGAGAGCGTGAAGCCGATGCCGCAGGCGGCCCAGCCAGAATAGGAGTTCAACATCGAGACGACGACCGGCATATCGGCGCCGCCGATGGGCAGGATCACCAAAAAACCAAGCAGCAGCGAGACCGCAACGATAGCCCAGAAAAAAGGCTCCGATTGCTGCAAGATCAGCGCGACGATCAGCACCACGATGCCGACGCCCAAAACCGCATTGAGGAAATGCTGGCCTTTGAAGACAAGCGGTGCGCCGGAGACAAGCCCCTGGAGCTTCGCGAAGGCGACAATCGACCCGGTGAAAGTGATAGCGCCGATGGCGACACCGAGCGCCATTTCAATAAGGCTGCCAGCATGGATGGCGCCGGGCTCACCGATCAGGAACTCTTTAGGTGCGTAGAAAGCAGCAGCAGCCACAGCAACGGCCGCGAGACCGACGAGGCTGTGGAAGGCAGCAACCAGCTGCGGCAAGGCCGTCATCTGGATACGTTGCGCGATCACGGCGCCGACAGCGCCGCCGATGACCAATGCCACGACGATCCCGACGAAAGAGCTGGTGGCAATGCTCGGGAGTGCCAGCGTCGTGCCGATGGCCACCACCATGCCGATGATGCCGTAACGCAATCCGCCTTGCGAGGTCGCGGGACTGGAGAGTCCGCGTAAGGACATAATGAAACAAATTGATGCGATCAGATAGAGAAAGGAGGCGAGATTCTGACTCACGTTACTTACCTCCCTTGCTGTCTTTTCGCTTGAACATCGACAGCATACGATAAGTCACGAAAAACCCGCCGAAGATATTGACCGCAGCGAGCGCCACGGCGATGAGTCCCATGCCCTGACTGATACCGAAGGTGGCAGCGCCGGACGCGATCAGGGCACCGACGATAATCACCGACGAGATGGCGTTCGTGACCGCCATCAGCGGTGAATGCAAAGCAGGCGTCACGCGCCAGACGACGTAATAGCCGACGAAGCAGGCCAGTACGAAGACTGTGAAAAGCTGCACGAAAGGTAGGTGTTCAGCCGGCGCCAAAACATTAGCGACATCGACGGCGACACTGGTGGTTTCATCCATGGGG
>CAYOYT010000384.1:0-797 GCA_964408245.1 uncultured Dongia sp.
GCCAAACCCAGTGTAATTTCGAACGCGGTCAAGGGTGGCATGAGCAGATCGACGATATTGCCCTGGATCTTGGCGATGATCAGCGAGGACGAGGTGTTGGCGAAAGCGTTCTGCGTCATCGCCATCATGATGAGGCCGGGGGCAAGGAACTCCATATAAGGAACACCGCCCACCAGATCGACCGCATGTCCCATGGCTAAAACAAAAACGGCTAGGAACAGCAGGGTCGTCACCATCGGTGCAAGGACGGTCTGGGTTCCCACGGCGAGGAACCGGCGCACTTCCTTGCGGTAGAGCGTGTAGAGGCCGACCCAGTTGATGCTGCCATAGCGGCGGGGGGTCAGTGTCTGGCTGAAAGGAGCTTGGTTCATGATGGGGGTGAAATTAGTGCCCTAGCGCGTGCCATGCAATGAATTCTCGACGCTCAGGCTCTCTCATTCGTCATCCCCGCCGTCGGCGCATGCCGACAGCCGACCATGGGGGATGGAGGCGTGACCTACTCAATATCGGCGAGGCGCGCTTGCATGTTGTCTTTGGTGCTGGTCATGCTGAAGATCAAGTCGTAATGGCCGAGTTCCGTCGGATCCCAAGCGGTGACCGTCAAATTGCCGCACTGCCAGGTCGGCACATTCATCTTGAAGGCGATGCCAGGGGCGATTTCGACCTGGTCCCGCTTGACCGTCGAGTCCCCCAGCCGCTCGTTGAGGCTGGCCATCAGCTTATAGCCGTCCTTGGCACGCACGAGGCTCACGCGCGCGGCCACCTTCATCAGCAACTGGTCTCCGGCTTCATGGCCG
>CAYOYT010000384.1:807-3108 GCA_964408245.1 uncultured Dongia sp.
CACCAGCGTTGTCGCTATCGGTAAGATCGTTGTCGCCATAGAGGGCAGCTGAGAAACCGGTATCATCGAATTCTGCCTTGATGTCAGCCGCATCATTCGGGCCATTTTGTACAGTAGTTTCCATAAAATCAAAGCGCAGGCGAGATTTGACGCCGTTGATTTCGAACTCGACCGGGCGCCCCCAGGAAAGATTGGCGGGGTCTGGGGCCACGACGCGGCAGGTCAGGATACCAACACTTTCATAACGCTGTTCATCACCGGCAAAATAACCCACCATACGATTCTGTAAGGCGGCATCATCGCCACATTTGATCGTAGCGTCTTCGGTATATCGGCATAAGGTAGCTTTTCATGCTCTTGAACTGAGTGAGGCTGGTGCCGAAGCGATAGCCGATAGAACTCTCATCCATGTCAGCCGCGGCGGAATTAACTGCGATCAGCGAGGTTCCCAGCAAGAAAGCGGAAACTAACGTTAAAAGGCGCATCATATGAGCATCCCGTCCCCCTAACCGTGAGGCGCTCATGTTCTTCGACGCGGCGCCCCGGAGAATGCGCAGAAAATGAATAGGATACGTTGTGAGAAGGATATCTCAGCTGTGAGATGGCTGTGATGAGAAGGTATGGTGCAGTGGATAGAGTGGATGCCCGGCCAGTGGCACCAACGCTGGATCCGGCCATGCGGCGATTGAATCGCTAACGTGTCAGAAGGCCTCGGCGGGCATGGCCATCAATGAGTCAGATCCGGCCATCACTGTCGTGAACAGCGAATTCGTTTCTGGCAGAAGTCGAGCGATGTAAAAACGTGCGGTCATGACCTTAGCGGCATAGAAGCCATCGCTGTCCGCATCCTTCTTGGCAAGGGAGATCTCGACCATGCGGCACCACATATAGCCCAGCGCCACTAAAGCGAAGAGCCGCTGATAATCCGTGGCAGCGGCACCAGCTTCATTTGGATTGGCAAGGCCGGCCTGCGCGATCCAGGCCGTGGCTTGTTGAAGCTTGGCGAAGGCCTTGGCAAGCGGCAGCACAAATTCGGCCATTTCCGGCGTCTCGCTGGCTTGCTCGATATAATCGGCGACAGGGTGAAAGAATCGCCGCGCGAGGCGCCCGACGCCGGTCGGCAGCTTGCGTCCCACGAGGTCCAGCGCTTGGATGCCGTTGGTGCCTTCATAGATTTGCGTAATGCGCGCGTCGCGCACCAGCTGCTCCATACCCCATTCGCGGATATAGCCGTGACCGCCATAGATCTGTACGCCAAGATTAGCGGCGTTGAAGCCGTGATCAGTTAGGAAAGCTTTGACGATGGGGGTGAGTAACGCCACCAGATCGTCAGCCTCAGCGCGCTTCTCAGGGGTTGGGTGGTGCTGCGACGCATCGAGCTCGCGCCCGACCCAATAGCTGAGTGCGCGGCAGCCTTCGGTGAAGGCGCGTATTGTGAGCAGCATGCGCCGCACATCTGGATGAACGATGATGGGGTCGGCCGATTTGTCGGGAAACTGAGTGCCGGTCAAGGCGCGCATCTGTAGCCGTTCGCGCGCATAAGTGACAGCACCCTGATAGGCCGCCTCGGCGATGCCGAGCCCTTGTATACCGACGGCCAGGCGTGCCGTGTTCATCATGGTGAACATGGCAGACATACCTTTATGAGGCTTGCCCACCAGCCATGCTTGCGCACCGTCGAAATTCATGACGCAGGTCGACGAAGCCTTGATGCCCATCTTTTTTTCGATCGAGCCGCATACCACAGGATTGCGAGCGCCGGGCTTGCCGTTCGCATCGGGCAGGAATTTGGGGCAGACGAAAAGCGAGATGCCGCGAATGCCGGCTGGCGCATCGGGCAAGCGTGCCAGGACGAGATGCACAATGTTCTCGGTAAAATCATGCTCGCCCGCTGAGATGAAGATCTTCGTGCCGTAGAGCTTGTAGGAGTCATCTGGATTGGCTTCCGCGCGAGTCTTGCAGAGGCCGAGATCCGTGCCACATTGAGGTTCGGTCAGACACATCGTGCCGGTCCAAGTGCCGTCGACAAGCTTTGGCAGGTAGAGCGCCTTTTGCGCATCGGAGCCATGGGCGTGGATGGCGTTGTAATTGCCGTTGGAGAGGCCGGGATACATGCCGAAGGAGAGATTGGCGGAGCAGATCATCTCTTCGACCGCAAAATTGACAAGCTTGGGCAATCCCTGTCCGCCATAGGTCGGATCGCAAGGCAGGCTAGTCCAACCGCCCTCGATGAAGGTGCGGTAGGCTTCCTTGAAGCCTTTCGGTGTGGTGACGGTGCCGTTCTCATAATGGCAGCCTTCC
>CAYOYT010000385.1:0-3080 GCA_964408245.1 uncultured Dongia sp.
CCCCTGGCATCTGCGACGAAGAGAGGAAAGGGAGTGGACCAATCCAGCATCCAGTGATGCGGAACAGCTTTTAGCCAATTTGCCCGGGCGTCTTCCCCAAGCTTCTGAGAAATAGGGTTAGATTGGATGTAGCGATCTTTCTCTCGCTTGGTCACTGTCTCGACCTGCGCTTTCGACAAGCCGGCTTCCGATGATTCCATGATACGTGTACTCAGCTCCTCTGTTGCCCCTCTTTTAGGCAAACGCGCGCCATTGATAACGACTGTCCCGGGAGATGCGCAAGTGGCAGTCGGAAAGCGATCGTTAAGTGCCTGAGACGAAACACCTCCTGCAATATCGCTTAAGAGTGCTGTCCTAGTGGGCGTAGGTCATGTTCTACTGCCCTTCCAGCCAACAAAAATGATGTTTAAGCTGGAGGCATCGGCAGAAACCGAATTCATGTTACGATTCTTTGTAGAAGGTACAGTTAAGGCAGGAGAGGAAGATGCAGGATCGCGTGGCGCTTGTGACTGGCGCAGGCAGCTCAGACTGAATCCGTTTTAACGATGGCGCAAGCACCGGCCGCCGCCGGCGTGTGGGTCGCCATTACCTCAACAACTAGCCGCATCAAGGAGCGCTTGCGCGATCTGGGTGGTGAACCCAGTAGGCATATGGCGCGGCGGCGACCTTGTCGCGGCGGCCGGGACGCGTCTTGCCTAGGCTAGGTCAATTGAAGCGGCGAAGATCAGGCTTTAGCTGGTTGCACCAGCCTGAATGCCATCGACGACGACGAACTGGCAGCGTGTCGATTGCAGCCGATAAGGTAGGATGCGCTGGTACTCAGGCGAGTAATACCAGGCCTCAGCCGTTTGCCGGTCGGCGAATTCTAACATGGCAATGCGTTGGAACGGCATGTCACCTTCCAGTGTCGTAAATTTCCCACCACGAACCAGGAACTTGCCACCGAAAGTCTCGATCGTCGGCATGACTTGCTTGCGGTAGATCTCGAAAGTTGCGGCATCGTCAATATGCTCGTAAACAATACAATAAGCAGTCAAACTAGCCTCCTTGATTTGGTGGAACTGAGCTTTTCGTTAACTTTGATCACCAAGCTGTGAACCACTTCACTATCGCGGTGATCGATCCCGGATAAGTCTAGCTCGTAGACCGTGGATTGCCAGCTCCATGTGCGCCATATCTAGCAGGCCGAGTAATTTGGGAGAGATAGGGACCGTGACAAATAAGCTGAAGGCCCATATCAACCGTATCGGTCTTGCGGTTCCTCCACATGATGTGCACGACGGATTTCTCGCCCATGCACGGACGATGCTGGGAAATGAGCGAAGCATTCGTCTGTTTGACCGTGCGGCGCGGCGCAGTGGGATCGCCCATCGCTTCTCATATATGTCGACTGCCGAACCCGGCGCGGGCGCGATGGACACGGACGACTTTTACCGTTATGGCGCGTTTCCTACGACGGCGAGCCGTATGGCACGATACGCTCCGCAAGCTCTAGCACTGGCGGAGGAAGCCGTTGGTGAACTCAAGCTTGGCCATGGCGTTTCCGAGATTACCCATCTCATTGTTGCATCTTGTACAGGATTCAGTGCGCCCGGCTTAGATCTACAACTGGTCTGGCGCCTCGGCCTTTCGCCGCAGGTTGAGCGGCAATTGATCGGCTTTATGGGATGTGCGGCGGCGATCCCAGCACTTCGAGCGGCGCGGCATATCGTGCGTTCGCAGCCCAATGCCCGCGTCCTTGTGGTTAATGTCGAGATCTGTACCCTTCATTTGCAAGCGACGGCGGATCTTGAAACCATGCTCTCTTTCCTGCTTTTTGGGGACGGCTGTGCTGCGTCACTCGTGACTGCGGACACGCAGGGAATTGTTTTGGAGGATTTCCGATCCGTCATTATTCCAGAGACCGAGGATCTCATCACCTGGAAAATCGGGAACCAAGGCTTCGAGATGTTTCTGTCCGGCCAGGCGCCAGGCCAGATAACAGAATCTTTGCGCTATGAAGCGGGTCGTGGCGATTCAGATGGGATTCTTCGCGGTGAAGGCACGCAATCGATCGATCTGTGGGCCGTTCATGCCGGCGGCCGCAGCATTCTCGATGCGGTCGAAGCAGGATTGTCGCTGCCGAGCGCGGCGCTTGAGCACTCGCGCGCCATTTTGAACGATTTCGGCAACATGTCTTCGGCCACGATCATGTTTGTGCTGCAGCGGATGCTGAAAACCGCCTGCCAGAAGGAGCGCGGCATGGCCATGGCTTTTGGTCCCGGTATGGTTGCCGAGACCGCCCGCTTCAGCATGGCGGCTTGACGATCATGAATTTCGCGCAACGCAACGCGCTTTCGGAATTGATGGATACCGAAACAGTTACGCCCGAGGATTTTGCCGCTTGTCTTAAGGATCTGGCCACGGTCAATCGCCTCACGCTCGCCATGCGGCCAACCTTCGCCTGGCTCTCGGAAGTTACGCGTAACTGGCCGGCGGGTCGACGTCTGTCCGTGCTCGATGTGGGTTATGGTCAAGGGGATATGTTGCGTGCCATCTGGCATTGGGCCAAGCGCCGCGATCTCATCGTCGATCTTGAAGGGATTGATCTCAATCCTTTGAGTGAACTGGCGGCGCGTGATGCGACGCCGGCTGAACTGAATATTTGCTTTCGTACGGGCGACGTTTTTGCCTTGGCAACGGAGCGGCGATTTGATGTCGTTATCTCATCGTTACTCACGCACCATCTGAGCGACGCGCAGATTGTCTCCTTCATTCGCCTGATGGAGCGCCAGACCATCACAGGTTGGTTCATCAACGACCTGCATCGTCATGCGCTTTCTTATCACGCCTTTCGCGTTTGGGCTGCACTTGCCGGCTGGCATCGCTTTGTCCGCCATGACGGACCGGTCTCTATCGCTCGCAGTTTTCGTCGCGAGGACTGGCGGCAATATCTGATCCTGGCGGGCGTCGATGCCGAAGTCGTCTGGTACTTTCCGTTCCGCTACGGCGTCAGGCGGATAAAGTCCATGACAGTATGAGAGAGCCGCTGGTCATCGTGGGTGGCGGTGTTGCGGGGGCGACTGCCGGCATCCTTCTTG
>CAYOYT010000386.1:0-3060 GCA_964408245.1 uncultured Dongia sp.
GTTTTCGCTGCGGCTAATACTGAGGGCAACATCGACATGAAAATCCCAACTCTTCCCAACAATGCAGACTGCGCCTGCCTTGACATTGAGCAAGGCATTAAGACCGGGATCGTTCGAGGCGGACCGGCCGGGGCGACGCGTCATGCCGAAGGCGACGAGATTTGCACGCTTGAAAACTGGCGGTGCTCCGAAGAAGACATCGTCAGTCGGGTTCGCTCCAGGCCATCCCCCCTCGATATAGTCCACACCAATGCGGTCAAGCGCTTGTGAGATTGCCAGCTTGTCATTGACGCTGAAATCGACACCCTGCGTCTGTGCACCGTCACGCAACGTGCTGTCGAACAGGTATATACGCTTGTCGTCGGCCATGATTTTGCTGGCTTTCCAAGTGCTTGCCTCTATTGACCGGGTATTCAGCATATGAGACTCTGCACGTCAAGGAGCGCGCAGGATAAGTAACTACCGATCCCTGCGCTTTGTCCACGCGCTGAAATGAAACTCAAATGCCTAACCTAGCCAGCCTTTGGCCGTTCTTCCTAGCCGCCCTCGCCCTTAATCTAACACCCGGCGCCGACATGACTTACGTCATCGCCCGTACCGCGACGCAAGGCCGTGCGGCTGGCGTATCAGCTAGTTTTGGTATTGCCGGCGGCAGCTTTGTTCATATCACTTTTGCCGCGCTAGGGGTTTCCGCACTCCTCGCACATTCCGAGGCTGCCTTCATCACGGTGAAAGCCGTAGGCGCTGCCTATCTACTTTATCTTGCCTGGAGAGCACTGACGGCAGGTGCTACTCGCGGCACAGCAACGCAGGTTTTGCCACCCATCTCCCTTTGGCGGATCTTCGGCGAAGGCGCATTAACCAACGTCCTCAACCCCAAAGTAGCCCTGTTCATTCTCGCCTTTCTCCCGCAATTCGTCGACCCAGCCGCCGGCCCCGTTTGGCTGCAGATCTTGTTTCTCGGCACGTTGTTCAACATCAGCGGTACGGCGGTGAACTGCATCGTTGCCGTCTCGACAGCAGCGGCAGCCGGCCTAGTGCGCGGCTCCTTAGGGTTTAGCCACTGGCTCAATCGGTTATCGGCGCTCGTTTTTGTAGGACTTGCGATACGTCTGGCGTTGACGGAGCGCCGCTGATTCTGACGCCGACAACAGGCCATCGATTAGGCTTTGAACTGAATAGCTCCGGTCTTTCACTCCCACAGAAGTATTAGCTTCTCTTCCATGTGGTGCCGGTCGGACTATCTTCAAGCAATATTCTCTCAGACATCAGCAAGTCGCGAAGGCGATCGGCTTCGGCAAAGTCCTTGGACTTGCGCGCCGCGATGCGGGCGGCAATCAAGGCTTCGATTTCCTCGGCAGGGCGTCCCTTCCCACCATCATCTTGCTGCAACCAGACCATTGGATCTTGCCACAGGATGCCCAGCAATTGCGCGGCGCCCAGCACGGCAGCCTTCCCGGCTGCTCTCTTGACCGGCGTACCTGCTTTATTAAGCTCCGTGACCAGCTCATGCATTTCACTTAGCGCCAGTGGGGTATTGAGATCGTCGGCAAGCGCCGCCATAATCGCCTCTGGCGCTTGCGGCTCTACATCAATATCACTCACTTTTGCGAGCGCACTATAGAAGCGGTCGAGCTGAACCTTCGCCTCCTTGATACCATCGCGCGTGATATCGATCGGCTGCCGATAATGCGCCGAAAGCAGTGCTAGGCGAATGGCTTCGCCGCGCTGCCCCTCGTCCAGCAATTCATGCACGGTGAAGAAGTTGCCAAGTGACTTCGACATCTTCTGACCATTGACCTGCACGAAGCCATTATGCAGCCAGAAATTTGCCATCACCGGTGTATTGTGGGCACAGCGGCTTTGCGCCAGCTCATTTTCATGATGTGGAAAGATGAGATCGATACCACCCGCATGAATATCGAAAACCTGGCCTAATAGATCGCCCGCCATGGCAGAGCATTCGATATGCCAGCCGGGACGCCCCTGGCCCCACGGGCTTGGCCACCCAGGCTGACCAGCCTCGGATGGCTTCCACAAAACGAAATCCGCAGGATGCTTTTTGTAAGGCGCCACTTCAACGCGCGCGCCAGCGATCATGTCTTCCAAGCTGCGGCCAGAAAGCCCGCCGTAATCGGCCATCGAGGAAACATTGAACAGCACATGACCCTGGACTTCGTAAGCGTGACCCCTAGCAATCAACTGCGCGATTAGCTTCACCATCTGCGGCACGAACTCAGTCGCGCGTGGCTCATGATTGGGCGACATAGCGCCCAAAGCCGCCATATCCTCGTGGTACCATCCCGCAGTCCGTTTCGTGATGATTTCGATGCTCTCACCGGTTTCGACCGACGCAGCCATGATCTTGTCGTCGATGTCCGTAATGTTACGAGCATAGGTGACATGATCGGCACCGTAGACATGACGCAGCAAACGGAACAGCACATCGAACGCCACAACCGGCCGTGCATTGCCGATATGAGCATAGTCATAGACCGTGGGTCCACAGACATACATGCGTATGTTCTGGGGATCGATCGGCGTAAAAACCTGCTTCTCGCGTTGGAGCGTATTATAGAGATGAATCGTCATTGAAGCTTTCTCGTCAGGCGCTCTCGCCACGCAGGCGGCGCAGAGTTTTGTCGCGGCCAATCAACGGCAGCAGCAGGCGCATTTCCGGACCGTGGTCGAGCCCTGTTAGCGCCTGGCGCAAGGGCATGAATAGATCCTTGCCTTTACGGCCGGTAATCGTCTTCACCGCATCGGTCCAGATTTTCCAGCTCCCTTCGTCCAAGGGTGCCAGGGGCAGAACATCGGCCGCTTGCGCAGCGAAGGCCGGATCGACGATTTGCGGCGCGATGGTGCCACGGCAGATGCGTTGCCACTCTGCGATCTCCTCGATCTTTTCGACGTTGGCGCGCGCCACGTCCCATAAAGCGGCATCGACCTCGCCCAGACCTACGCCTGCGAGATGTATTTTCGCTTCATCGAACGGCAGCCGGTGCAGCAAGCGTGCGTTGAGATGCAACAACTCTGCCGGATCGAAGCGCGGGCTAGACT
>CAYOYT010000387.1:0-3057 GCA_964408245.1 uncultured Dongia sp.
GGTATATGCGTGAGAATCCGGTTGAGCGGCTTTACCGCGATGTCCGCGTTGATCGCATCTGGGAAGGGACGTCGGAAATCCAGCGAGTCATCATCGCCGGCCAGATCAAGAAGCGTGGGCTCGGAATCTATACGGGATGGGCAGGGTAGATTCCCAGCTCGTCATGGTCGGGCCTTCGTAGACCATGACGAGCTGGAGATAAGTCAAATTCTTGCGAGTGCCTGATCAAGCGCCTCTACAGCGATATCTGCATGTTCCTTCTTGAGCACGATCGGCGGGCGGATTTTTAATACATTACCGAGTATTCCCTCGCTGCCGATCAGCACGCCCTCGTCGCGTATGAAGTTGAGGATCTGAGCGGTCTCGGCCGTGGCCGGCGTCTGAGCCTGGCGGTCCGTCACCAATTCAACCCCTAATGCCAAGCCGGTCCCACGTACATCGCCGATAAGTGCATGCTTGCTCATCAGCGCTTTGAGGCGCGCTTTCAGGTAATCACCAATGACCCGAGAATTCTCGACGAGGTCTTCGCGCTCGATGACATCTAGCACGGCGAGGCCAGCGGCACAGGAAACGTTGTTGCCGCCAAAGGTCGAGAAGAAGGCGAACTCCTTCAGGAAGCGCTCCATTATCTCAGGTGTCGTGATGACGACGCCGAGTGGATGACCATTTCCGGCCGGCTTGCCGATGGTGACGATATCGGGAACGACGTCGTGATGCGCATGTCCCCACATATGAGTGCCCAGGCGACCAAAACCGGACTGCACCTCATCACCGATACAGAGACCGCCCGCCGCGCGAATCTTCTTGAAGATTTCAGCAAGGTAACCAACCTGCGGCTCCAATACCCCGTTGGTCATAAAAGCTGAGTCGATCATGAAGGCGGCAGGTTGCATGCCAGCTTCTGCCAATGAGCTGATCGCGCGGTCGGCGTCGGCGGCATACTTGCGGCCCCAATCCGGTGTGCCGTAGCGATGTTCGCCACGATAGCCGTCAGGCGGCGTCAGGGCCCGCATATGCGGTGGCAAGCTGTTCTGATAATTGCCGCTGGGCGAAAAGGCATCTACGGCGTCGGTGATTCCATGATAGGCGAAATCCATTGTGATGCCGCCGGTGTTGCCGGTATATGCCCGAGCCATGCGCCAGGCGATATCATTAGCTTCTGACCCGGAATTGACGAAGGCGCAGACCTTAAGTTTGCCGGGGAGGGACGCGCCGAGGCGCTCGCTATATTCTAGCACTTGCTCGGCAAGATAGCGCGTATTGGTATTGAGCGTGCGGATTTGGCGGGTGAGCGCTTCGACGACATGTGGGTGGCAATGGCCGACATGTGGCACGTTGTTGTAGCAGTCAAGATAGCGCCGACCGTTGGCGTCGGTCAGCCAGACGCCGTCGCCTTTCACGATATGCAGCGGCGGGTTGTAGAAGACGTAAAGCTTAGATCCCATTGTCGATTTGCGACGCGAGATGAGGTTGCCAATATCCGCGCTTGTGTGCGATGCGGAAAAACCGCAAGCCTGACGTAATCGATCTGTGAAAGTCTGTCGGCCGATCTTTTCCATGGCGAGACAAACGGCGATGGCGCGTTCGCCATATTCGGCCATGTAATTGGGTTCATGGGGCGTTTCGTGCCGCCGCACGGCATTGGTGAGAGGCGTCAGCAGAAGACGAGCGCTCACCAGGTCAAAGATGAGATCGATCTCGACTTCTTCGAGCGGGGTCACGGCATGATAAGCGCTGATAACTGCCTCCGGCACGATCTCGAGCCGCGCTGGATCAAGGGCAAAATCCGCAATCGTGTTAGCGACGTCGAACACCAACGGTCCGTGGATCATGTCACCGAAATCGATGATACCAGCGATCTTGGCAGTCGGATCGTTACTGAGTATCAGGTTGTGTTCATGCACGTCGGCATGGACTAGCTGCGCCCTTAAGCTCTCGAGGCGCGGAATGACCTTATCCCGCAAGTTGATCAGAACACGCTCTGCGATATGGCGATGCTCAAGCCGTTCAAGTAGACCGATTTGCGGCAGGAATTGCGGTGCCATGCGTATGTCCCATAGCAATTCCCGATTGCCGGCTGCCGGGTGAAAATAGCCGCGCATCGCGAGACCCAGTCGTGCCACCATTGCACCGATATCACGATAGAGTTTTGTGTTTTGATCGCGAGTACCTGCAATACGGCCGTCGAGATAAGAAAGTACATAGAAGATGTGTGCGCAGTTATCCTCGGCTGTGATCCGTGCCGTCGTCGCATTATCGCATGTGAGCCGCACACGCGGCACCGGCAGAGTAGGATCGACACGCTCGATGTGGCGCAGAGTTTCGATCTGGCAATCGATTATATCAGAATCCTCGGCGATATTGGCAATCTTGAGTACCCAGGCGGCGCTGTTTTTCTCGCGGAGGCATAGATTCTGATCGCGCTCGCTGTAGAGCGGTTCAATCTTACCTTCGAGACCGAAATGTTGCCGCGCAAATTGCTCGACCAGATCCGTCGACAGGCATGGTGCATTGGCACGCAAGAATTTCATGATAAACTGATCCTTTGGCGGCAGATTCTATTTGCCCAAGTATGTCCTGACGCATCTGCTCTCGGCATCTGCGAATGTCACAAACACTTGTCCATCAAGCCTTCGAGAGAGTCGGCAGCGTTATTGTAATCATAGCTATTGCGCCAACCGATGGCCGCGATGCCCATCTGCAAGCGATGGCTGGCCTTCACTGTCTCGAATAAGCGACCTAGTGTCAGTTGCTGGCCGAGGTCTTTCGCCTCAAACCATAATTCAATGTCCTTGGAACGGAAGGTTACGCTGTCGCGGGCGCCGTCGATGACAATATTGAGTGAATAGTTCTGATCGTCGCGTATCAAAGTATGAAACACCGGCATCTTCATCACCATGCCACCGACATAGTGCTCCTCCACTTTGCGGCAGAAGAAGCCGAAGAGATCGGCCACGCCAGATTGCATATTGGCGTAATCAACGCTCTTGGCTGAACCCCGTAACCATTGCGCGGCCTGTTGCGCGCTAGCAGGCATTATGGTGAAGCTTAGAAAGC
>CAYOYT010000388.1:0-3044 GCA_964408245.1 uncultured Dongia sp.
ACGCTATATTAAAGCGTCTGGATGGATCATTTCGGGAAGTGAAGACGATGTTTTTGCGCGATCTCGCTTGGGGAATGGTCGCCCTTCTCGCTTCGACAGCGATTGCTTGGGCCGACCCTGTCGGTCAGGTCATTAAGCTCAGTGGTAATGCCACGGTGACTCGGGAGCAAGCCATTGCGCCGCTGCTTCTGGGCGCCGCCCTGGAACAAGGCGATTTGTTGGCGACCGATGCCGGTAGCCGGGTGCGACTGCAATTGATCGACGGATCGATCATCAATCTCGGCTCGCAGTCGGAATTCTCGATCGACAGTGTTATAAGTGGTGATCCGACGACCGGTCGCCAGGTCAGCCTCGATCTGCTGAACGGTGCCTTACGTGCCTTCGCAGCGCCGGCAACACCGAAATCGCGCTTCGAAATCCGCACGCCAAATGCAATCACCGCGGTGCGTGGCACGGAATGGGGTATTCTTACAAATCAAGAACAGAGCGACGTTCTGGTGCTCAGCGGTCGTGTTGGTGTGCGCAAGAATGAGATTTCAGGTCAAAGCGCCATTTCTCTGACGCAGTCGCTGGGCGTCACCGTCACCGATACGGGCCTGGGACAGATCACGCGGTGGCCGCAGGCGCGAGTCAACGCCCTACTTAGTGCTACCGATGTGCCTGGCGCCGAAACCCCGTTTGATCTCGGCGCCGCACCGTCACTCAACATGACGCCAGGACTGCCAGCGGCGCTGCCGGAAAATCCCAACCTACCTAACCGGCGTACGCAGAGATGCCTCGATCCGGACGCCAGCGTCTGCACGCGCGGCGACCAGGGCGGTCGTTCAGGTGGGCGCGACAACAGTCGTGACCCTGGCAACAATCATGATAGCGGGGGCAGTGCTGGCAGCGGCAGCATCTAATGCCGCGTGACAAATACAAAAGCGCCCGTTGTTACAATTCCTGGGGTTTCTGTTTCAAGCCAATCGCACTCTGTCAAATTTCTGCGTCAATGATCAGCAGATCGACTTCGCGCGGGGTATAAAGCGTGGTGCCGTTGCTAAAGGCGAAAAAGGCGTGTCCGGAAACATCCTCACCCGCCGCTGTCATCAATGTTTCAATCACACCGGCGTCTATCACCGGCTCGCCAGTCAGGATTCGGATGCTGAGATCGCTCCCATCGCCTTCAATGACGATAGCGCCATTGCTGTCCGGCAGCAGGTCAGTAAGAGAAACACTGATGGCGTTGCCGTTGCTGGCATCGCCATCAGTATGAGTTACGAGTGGTTGCAAGCGTTCAAGAGCGTCAATCGTCATTTGCCTAAACTCGTCCGTTCAGAGTCAAAATATCGCATTTCTCATTCGGGAAATGAACCGGCTGATCCGGCGAGCGGGATACACCAAAATGTGCGAACTAGGCTTTTTTGACATATTTTATAAAAATACCGTCTATTTTGACGCTTCGGTGGCACCGACAGAGCTAGGACAACGGAGATTTTACGACGACCGCTGAAGCCAAATTAACCATACTTCAGGTGGAACTTTGTCATCGCATCAGTGTTGTTGCCGTCGCTAAATAAACGAGTGTGCGAAAGTATGGATGTGAAAAGAGTCCGGATTGCCCCAATCTTTTTAGGAAGCGCACTACTCGCTTTCCTTAGCGCTTGCGCGCCCGATCATTACGGTGCGGTTATCCAGCAACGTTATATAAGCGCTGATTACGACATCTCCGCAGCGCCTTACGCTTACGGCAATCCTGCGCCTTATGGCTACCACACGCCCTGGGGCCAATCGAATCCCGGGGCGATTGGCTATCTGCCTTCGAATCAGTTCTCACCGCACCCCAGTCTGCTTTGCGAGCGCAGCAGACATGTCTGCTATGGTCCACGGGGTATCGATTATGGCGCAACGGAAAAATATCTAGGCTCGCGCAATATGTGGAAGCGCCAAAAGCTTTACGCGCCACCGCAAGCCTACATTCTCCTCCCCTAATTTGGCTGAGCAAGCCTTGCGTGGTTTAGCAGGCCGTCTATTGGCACATCGCCTTGGGTCAAAGTGTACTGTTTGCACCCAACGGAAGTAGGCGCTACCCAAAGAGACCAGGTACCGCTATAGTGGTTTTTATCGTCACTTAATTCATGCGGTTTAAAAAACCGCATTTTTGAGGGTAACTGCGCCCTCACCTGTTGTTGGACCAGCGGGGAGAAGCGGTCATAGATAACCCGCTGCAGTTTAAAAGGCTTCGCCGATTGGCGCTCGCTCTTTTCCAGATCGCCCGCAAGCCTTCTGGAACTTAAGTTTACCGAGCTTCTGTTACGTAACCGATCAAAATGCCGATACGTCATTCGGCAGCATTAACATTATCACGTGAGGGCCGCTCAGACCTTCTCACAAATTATGGAGACTGCTTGTGACCGCACGTTCGCTCTTATCCCGGCAAGTCGAGGAATCCCAGCGCAATGCTATGGCGAAATTGAATCGCGACCGTGAGCGAGAGCGCGAAATTCTCAATGAAAAAGCAAAAGAAGCAGCCACCATCGCCGCAAAGACGGGCCGGCTGAAAGCGTTGCGACTGGCCAAGGAAGCAATAGACCGCGAAGCTGCTTTGAATGCACCGCCTCCAGCAGCCAAAGCGACCAAAAAGCGCGTGAAGAAGAGCGACAAGCCCTGAGAGAAGTGGTCGGAGCGACAGGATTTGAACCTGCGACCCCTAGACCCCCAGTCTAGTGCGCTACCAGGCTGCGCCACGCTCCGACGCTCTTAGCGCGGGCATCCGCTCTTTGAGGAGCCCGGGCGATCGGCGATGGGCGGATATGAACCTGGCCCAAGGGGGTGCCGAACGCGCGCCCTGTATAGCGACCTGACCGTGTCGGCGCAACGTAAAGAAGCCGCAACAGGATAAATAGTTAATGCCACCTCCGCCTGAGTGAACACCCAGCTATCCTTTGAGATTGTCAGGAGAGAGTGGATGCCCGGATCAAGTCCGGGCATGACGATCCTAACTAAGGCACCCAAACAGAAAAAGCCCCGCAGAAGCCGGGCTTTTCACAAACTCAACACAAAAA
>CAYOYT010000389.1:0-3042 GCA_964408245.1 uncultured Dongia sp.
GGATATCGGCGCCCTGACGCTGACAGGCCTGCAACAACTTTCCATTATCGATCCTGAAATTACAGTCGAGGGCAGCAAGAGCGAATTGAAGCTTTTTCAGAACAACGATCTGATTGAGGCGGAATCACTCGCGAACGGCAACGCCACCAGCGCCAAGCAATGGGGTAAAGCCGCCGCCAAGCTGCTCAAGGATGCGCGCGTCAAATCGACCAAGATCTCCAGCGCTGGCGGCGAAAAAATCTACGAGACAATGTTCGCCGGCATCGTTAGCAAGCTAGATGGCTTTTCGCGCTATTCCGGCACTGATGCCACGCGCGAGGACAAAGCGTCCCGCGACGGATTCGGTGGCATAGGCGTTCGCATTTCAGTCGAAGACGGCGAAGTGCGCATCACCGCTGTCTTGCATTACACGCCGGCCGAGCGTCTCGGCCTGAAACGGGACGACGCGATTCAGAAGATCGACGGCAAATCAGTCGCAGGCCTCAGCCAGCAGCAGGTCATCAGTATTTTGCGCGGCGAGGTCGACAGCCGCGTGGTCCTCACCATCCAACGCGATGGCAAGGATGACCCCTTTGATGTAAGTGTCAAGCGCGCCCACGTGGTGCCAGAAACCGTGAGCTATCGCCGTGAAGGCAACATCGCCTATTTCCGCATCTTCAGCTTCAATTCCGAAACTGCGAACAGCCTGAAGCGCGAGATCAACGACGCCAAGGAAGAGATCGGCAAGAAGATCCGCGGCTATGTGCTCGATCTTCGTAACAACCCTGGCGGCTATGTGCCGCAATCGGTGGCGACGGCGAATCTCTTCCTTGACGAAGGTCGCATCGTCTCGATCCACGGCCGCCATCCCGACAGCCATCAGTATTTCGAGGCTTCCGACGGCGACCTCACCGATGGCAAGCCGATTGCTGTCTTGATTGACGGCAATTCCGCCTCCGCCGCGGAGATCGTCGCTGCTGCCCTGCAGGACAACGGGCGCGCTGTGCTGATCGGCACGAACTCCTACGGCAAGGGCACGGTTCAGAACATCAAGCCGCTGCCTAATAAGGGCGAGATCAAGCTGACCTGGGCGCGTTTCCATGCGCCTTCCGGATACACACTCCATCACCTCGGCGTACTACCGAGCGTTTGCACAGCCGGCAAACACGATTCCGAAGAATTGCTGACGGAGTTGAAACTCGGGGAATTACCGAAGGTCCCGGTCGCCAAGCGCAACTCAGCGAAGCCCGACGACACCAAGACGTTGGACGCGCTGCGCCTAACCTGCCCTGCGCGCAAAAACGAAGATCCGATCGATCTGGAACTGGCGCTGAAATTACTGCAGCAACCAAGCCTATATAACAGCGCCGTCAACCTCGCCGATCCACCGGCGGGCGCGCAGGTTGATGACGCCGCCGAAGCGCTCCTCCCCTTCGTGCCGTGATGGCCAAGCCCCGCGACGCTGCGGGCTTAGTCCTCATCCGCGCCACCAAGAAAGGCGCGCCAGAAATCTTAATCGGCCGGCGGCCAGCTAAGATGGACTTCTTGCCCGGGATCCATGTTGTCCCCGGTGGGCGGGTCGATTCTGGCGACGCACTGGCCGGTCTCGGCTTTTCCCATCCGGCGATCGCCAATCAGCTCGGCGTCAAATGAGCTGCGTTTCTTAACGCAGCTCTCCGCGATTTTTCCTAGGAGACGGCGCCAAAGTCGTCGGAACGCTCGGGGGAAACGGCGAATTGGGGGATCTGGCTGGGGTTCCCATCGCCCATCTCGGCTCTCTTAACCTTGTAGATGTAACCGAGTATGTGCTCAAAACTGCCATTCAGCGCTGGCAACGCGGGATAGCAATAGGTAATGACGCCGCTAAGCTACTGAATTACCGAAAAAACATCCTCACTTTATATACGATGCGCCAGCCTTGACTTTCGGCGGTTCCCCGCTATTTTGCGCCATCCTTTTGCAACGATACGTATTTTACTTTTGAGAGACGGCCATGGCCAAGTCAGCGACCATCCTTGTTAAGCTCGTCAGCACCGCTGACACAGGCTACTACTATGTCACCAAGAAGAACCCGCGCTCGACGACCGAGAAGTTCGAGTTCAGTAAATATGACCCGGTTGTAAGGAAGCACGTTCCCTTCAAGGAAGCGAAGATTAAGTAATCGCGCTTATCGCACGACCCAATTTGAAAGGGGCGCTTCCTGACCGGAAAGCGCCCCTTTTGCCTATCAGGCAGCTTTGAGGCCGAGCAGTGCGCGGGCCTCAGAGGCGGACGCTGGATGGCGATCGTATTTGCTGCAGAGATCGGCCACGCGTTTCACCAGTTCCGCGTTGCTGACCGCGAGACGGCCTTTCTCGAAATAGATATTATCCTCAAGCCCGGTACGTACGTGACCGCCACGCTTCAAGGCCCAGTGATTGGCGTCGAGCTGCAGGCGGCCGATCGCGGCGGCGGTCCAAGTCGCATCCGGCATCAGCTCGGTGAGTTCCTCCAGCATAAAGTCCACAATCTTCTCGCGCGCCGGCAGTGCACCCGGGATACCTAGTACGAATTGCACATGCGGCGGTGATGTCAAAAGGCCACGATCGACCAATGCTTTGGCGTTGTACAGCATGGCGAGATCGAACAGCTCGCATTCCGGCTTCACGTTGAATTTGATCATGTCGCTCGCGAGCTCATCGATAAGCTGCGGCGGATTCTCATAGATGATAGTCGCAAAATTGACTGACCCAGTGGCAAGCGAGCCCATATCAGGCCTGAGGCTGAGGGCGGCTCCCCGCTCGGATGCCTCGCGACCGCGACCGCCGGTCGAGAATTGAATGATCATGCCGGGGCAATGTTTGGCAATGCCCTCCTGCACGTGTTGGAATTTCACGATATCTGATGAAGATTTGTCCTGATCGTCACGGACATGGATATGCACGAGGCTGGCGCCTGCCTCGAACGCCTCATGCGTGCTCTCGATCTGCTCCGCAGGTTGGGTGGGAATAGCTGGATTTTGCGCCTTCGACGGCTGGCTGCCGGTGATAGCAACGGTGATAATAGCTGGCGTGCTCATGGTCT
>CAYOYT010000390.1:0-3042 GCA_964408245.1 uncultured Dongia sp.
TTTCCATTCCGCCATCGCGCGAAGGCGCAGACGGAAATAGGGCAACGGATTTCCCCAGCTGGCATTGATCCAGGCCCACGAATGGCGTGTCGCAATGCCGCCTGGCTCATGCGCCTCGACAATGGTGACATGCGCGCCATCCCGCGCCAGATGCCAGGCAATCGATGCCCCGATGATGCCGGAACCCACGACAATCACCTGCGGCTGGTCCGCCATGCCTCAAGCTCCCTCGCTTGTTATCCCGGACGGAAATAAAAATCCCCGCCGACCTTAAAGGCGGCGGGGATTTTTATATCAGCCATGAGACGTCGGCGCTGTTAGAGCGAGCCAACCTTCTTCTTCAGGATGTTGATCAGGGCCGAGACCTTACCGCCATTCGAGCTGATCACCGATGAGAATTCCTGACGGTGGGTCTCAGCAAGGCTTAAACCCTCGACGCGCACGTCGGTAATCATCTGCTTGCCGCCTTCGTGGGAGACGTCCCAATCGACACGTGGCTCGCCTTCGGTCCCCTTAACGATGGTGAAGACAGTCGAAACATCGCCGACCTCGCGCACCTTCTGCACGGCAAGCGACTGCCCCGAATACTCGGCAAAGCGCTTGCCATAAACGGCACTCATATATCTGGTGAAGACGTCCACATATGCGGTTTGCTCTTCCGGTGTGGCGCGCTTCCAATAAAGGCCGAGCGTGTGTTTGGCGAGCTTAGGCATATCAAAATATTGTCGCAGAATAGGCAGCAGCTTCGCCGCGCGTTCCTGATCGGTCGTCGCTGAAGAGAGCTCGGTGATCGCCTTCTGCGAGAGCGACTGGATGAAAGCTTCCAGGTCCGCGTGATCGGCTATGGGGATCGGGGCGGAGACGGAAAGGGCGGCGGCAAAAGCCGCCGCCGCTACAAACATTCTACGTGTTAGCATGAAACTCAGTTCGCCTCCGAAAGCTGATCGCCGCCCGAGGGTACCTGCGCCGCGGCCGAGGGGGCCGTTGGCTGTAGGAAAACGCTCGGCAGTTCGGCGCCGTCCTCGGGAATCATCTCCTCCGAGGTCACCTTGCTGATCGCCGATTCCGTATCTTCGCCGTTCTTGATGGCGTCGTTGCGGTGCTGGCGATAAAGGCTGCGAATGGTCGCATAGAAGTCGACCGAGCCCTTCTGCAATTCGGCAATAGTCTCTAGGTTGCGGGCGCGCGTGTCGATGCCCTCGACCATGAAGCGGGTCGTGTTGATCCAGGAGACGTTATAGACATATCCGACCCAGGTAAGCGGATCGAGCACGTAATCAACGAGCTTACCGCTAGCGTCGCGTGGGTTGGACGGCCCAAGCAACGGCAGATGCAGATAAATGCCTTCGCCCGAACCCCAGACCGCCAGCGTCTGGCCGAAATCTTCGTCATGATAGTTGAGGTCGAACCAGCTGGCCGCATCAAGGATGCCGCCAACGCCCAACGTCGAGTTAATGAGAAAGCGCGATGCAGTGGTGCCAGCGCGGCCACCTTCGCCCTGAAACAGGTCGTTCGCGAGAATGACGGGGGCGTGCAGGTTACGCAGAAAGTTGCGGATGCCGTCTTTCGCCGGATCCGGCACGGCAATGTTGTAATAACCCGCGAAAGGCTTCACGAGCAGTTCGTCGAGGCCATGGTTCACTTCGAAGAAGTAGCGGTTCATCGGCTCCAACGGATCATTGGCTTCGTTGAACGCCTGTACAGCGGCTTCATCGCTGGGATCGGGTGGCGTGGCACAGCCACTAGCCAGCAAACCAAGCGCCACAGAGGTGACAGCCAGTGATGTCTTGGTAAAATTCATAACCTTAAACATAGAACCCCTAACCCTTTCCGGTAGCCCGGTTTCGAAAAGTTGATCTGCACTTCAGCGAACCGTTGCACCGTCCCCCGAAAGCGGCCAACCTGTCCCCAGACCGCATAATCACGAACGTGCCTCAAGCTCTCAGCCATCACTTGCGCCAAACTAACGATGCAGCCGTGCCACATCTGCGCTGTCGCATTGTCGCAGCCTTAACTCAACCGACCAACATCCACGCTACCGCGGATTCCGCTCGGTCAACCCGTGCGCTTTGATAACACACGCATTTTCAAAGTGAAAGATGAGTCACGACAGCGATTTAACAGACCCTTTCTCATCTGTGACATAAATAACGCAGTCGAGGTCCCTGACTCGGCTATTTTTCCTAAATAGCACAGAAATCCAGTACTTCTGGGTGGTGCTGGGGTTTGAAGACCCCCTCCGTTGCCACATTTTCATGCTGATCTGAGGGTCGATTCCCAACCGATACGGTCATATTTTGAGGATTGATCTGTCACAAAAACAGATTTTACTACCTCGCTAGGCCGTCCAGTAAAGGAAGTCCGCATAGATTTCGTCATCTGACAGACAGTTATCTTGCCCGATTCTGTCCGCTATCGCGGGCTATTCTGCGGGATAAGATGCATAAGATGCCGGGGATCTCACGCCGCGCGGCGAGCGAGACGCGCCTTGATAGAATCGACGTCCGCACGCGGAGTCGCTGCGAACAGCGTCTTGGTATAGGCGTGCTGCGGATTGTCGAAGACCGCGTCTCTAGTGCCGTATTCCACGGCTTCACCGAAATACATCACCATCACCTCGTCGGCGATGTAGCGCACCACTGATAGGTCGTGGCTGATGAAGACATAGGTGAGGTTAAACTCATCCTGGAGATCGGCGAGGAGGTTCAGCACCTGCGCCTGCACAGAGAGATCGAGTGCCGAAACGGGCTCATCGAGAACCAGCAATTTAGGATTCAGCATAAGCGATCGCGCGATGGCGATGCGTTGTCGCTGGCCGCCTGAGAACATATGCGGATAGCGGGTAAAATGCTCCGACTGCAAGCCGACCTTCTTCAGCATCTCGGCGGCCCGGTCCTCGCGCTCCGATTTCGGCATGTCCGTGTTGATGAGGAGTGGCTCGCCCAGGACATCACCCACCTTTTTTCGGGGGTTGAGCGAGCCGTACGGGTTCTGGAAGACGATCTGAACCTTGCGGCGTAGTTCCCGGGTGATGCCATTCTG
>CAYOYT010000391.1:0-3030 GCA_964408245.1 uncultured Dongia sp.
GTTAACGCGGGCATGTTCTTGTCGCTGGCGATCCGCACATTCACGATCCGGGGAATATAGACGCCGCTCACCATCTCGCGCCGATGGAGATAATCGGCTGCTTTCCCGGCATCGAGCGATGAGACGCGATAGAGGCGCCCCACGCATTGCCCGCCACGATCAAGCCCCAGCACGAGACCAGGATGCGCTTCCGATCCCCGGTAATGTGTCGAGGTGATACAAAAGGCGCGGTGATAGCCGTAAAGTGTTGCCGGTTGGAGATCGATGAACGGAAAATCCGGACGCCACATCAGTGAGCCATAGGCAAAGACGCGAAGTTCCTCGCCCGGCTTCGGACGGTAACGGCGCCGTTCGATCATTTCCTCTTCGGTCACTTCCGGTTCACCAGAAAGACACCGAGAGCGACAACGCCCATGCCGCAAAGCGCCAATGCATCGAGGCGCTCGTCGAACCAAAAGAAAGCACCGAGAGCGGCAACCGGCGGCGTTAGATAGAAGAGGCTCGCCACTTTCGAGGCGGCACCGCGCTGGATCAGCCATGTCAGGAGCGCGATGGAAATGCCAGAAAGCACGATGACGATCCAAGCCATGGCGGCGATGAATTGCGGCTGCCAATCCACATGGCCGATTCCGACCCAGAACATGACGGGGAGAAGGACCAGGGTCGCCGCCGCGTATTGTATGGCCGCGCCAGCTTTGAGATCGGCATTCGGACTAAAGCGCTTTTGATAGAGCGTCGCCGCGGTGATGCCGAAGAGCTGTACGAAGGCGAAGAACAGCGCCCAAAGGTGTTGGTTATCGAAAGCAAGTTTATGCCAGATCACCAGGGTGAGACCGACGAAGCCCAGACAGGCGCCCAGCCATTGCACCGGCTTCAATCTTTCGCCCAGCAGGGGGCCTGCCAGGGCCGCTGTAAGGATTGGCTGCAAGCCGGCGACGAGCGCCACCACGCCCGCGGGAAGTCCCGCATAGATCGCGGCATAACATCCACCGAGATAAACCGCCTGCAGCAGAATGCCAGTAACAGCGATGTGCGCAAACTCGGGGATACTTGTCGGCCAGCGCGCGCCAAAGATAAGACCAAGGCCCGCCATCATCGCCGATGCAAGCGCGAAACGGATCACCAGCAATGTGAATGGTGGCGCATAAGGAATGGCATAGCGCGCGACGAGGAAGCCGGTCGCCCAGAGCAGAACGAACAGTACTGGCACGCCGCGCAGCAGATAATTGTCGGAGGTTGCTACCGTTCTAGGCGACATCGGGCGGTGTTGCCCTTAGCCATGATCCCGGCCGAGCAGAAATCCAAGGACCTGCTCGTTGAACTGATGCGGGAACTCGATATTGCTGAGATGATAACCGCGCGGCAAGATGAAGCTCTTGGCACCTGGCACAGCAGCGACGATCTTGGCAGCCTCAGAGGGCGGCGCACTGACATCTTCCTCACCGGCGATGACGAAGGTCGGTGTCTTAATGGTGACCAGCTTCTCCGGCGGCAGGCTCATCGTCTTGATGGCGGCAGCGCAGCCCGCGAAACCGTCAACTGGGGTCGCAGCGATGAGATCGCGGATCCATTGTGTGGTGAGGGGTGCAGCCTTCCGGAAATCGGCAGAGAGCCAGCGGGAGATCGCATCCTCGACTTGGCTTGCCATCCCCTGTTGGCGTGCAAGCGCAATGCGGCTGTCCCACATATCGCCGGCATCAACGCCAGGCGTTCCAGTCCCGGTACTGGAAAGAACAAGCTTCTCGAGCCGCGCACCGTGGCGGAAGCCGAGATTCTGCCCAACCATGCCGCCGATAGAAAGGCCGAGGAAATTAAAACGCTTCAACCCCAAATGATCGGCGATGCCAACAACATCATCTGCGAGCTGATCCATCGTATACTCGCCAGCAGTCGGCGTGCTGGCCCCATGGCCGCGCATATCGAAAGCAACAACGCGAAAATGGCGCGCGAATAATGCTATCTGCAACCCCCACATTTCGTGGCTGCTCGCCAGCGAGTGATTAAGGATAAGGGCTGGTTTATCTTCCCGCCCCGCAACCTGAATCAAGAAATCGGTGCCATTAATCTTCGCGCGCATTCTTTTACCTACTGTTCATTGGTCATAGTCGGCAGCGATCGGCCGTAAAAACTCAATCCGCCTTCTGTCCAGACTTCGTGAGCATTTCCAATTGTCGCTGCAGGGCCTGCATCTGGGCCTTCAAATCTGAAAGTTCCTTGCCATCGCGGACTGATACTTCGGGCTTATCATCGGCGGTCGGTGCTGCCGGGCCGGTCGAGCCGAGCTTGAACGGATTCCACATGCTCATTGCTTGCTGGAAGAAGGCCACGTTCTGCTTCGACATCTCCTCAAGACGATCGAGCGGCAGGACGTTGGCGAAATTTTCCTTCATATATTGGCGGATCTGCTCCTGGTTGGTGGCAAAGCTTTCCATGCTCTTTTCAAGATATCCCGGCACCAGAAACTGTAGATTGTCACCATAGAGGCTGATGAGCTGGCGCAGGAAATTGATCGGCAGCATGTTCTGCCCCTTCGACTCCTCTTCAACGATGATCTGCGTCAGCACCGAGCGAGTGATGTCCTCGCCGGACTTGGCATCCTCAACCGTGAAATTCAGGCCTTCACGCACCATCTGCGCTAGGTAATCCAGCGTCACATAGGAGCTAGTGGCAGTGTTGTAGAGACGGCGGTTGGCATATTTTTTGATGCGAACGGGCGCCTGCTTGTCGCCGACTTTGGCTTGGTCGCCTTTATTCTGGTCACCTGGCACGGCCATCATGTACTCCCCTGCAATAGGTTTATGGAATGAGCTTCTTGGCACGGTGCAACAACATTTTGCGGAATTCATTCCGCAGCATGGTGCAGCATGGCAGGTGCAGCATAGCATTAGTCGAGGGGCATATGGCAATGCGGTCGCTGCAACGCGAAATAGACGCGAACGCTGGTGTTAGCACAAGCAATATGGCCGGGTTCACAGCTACCGGCGCAGTGGTTTATAGTCGCTAAATGACTGATGACACGGGAAAGCAGGG
>CAYOYT010000392.1:0-3028 GCA_964408245.1 uncultured Dongia sp.
GTCTCCAAGATCAGCTACGGTCGAGTTGTTGATCAAATTTGAGGGCAGGTTCGCTATAGAAGGGCAGCTAGACTTCTATGACGCTGCCCATTCTTATCTTGGCTTCGCGTGCGCTGCAAACCACAATCTGAGTATGTGACTAAACTTGCGACTGAGCACAGGCCAAGTTTACTGAGCTAACGCAGAATATTTGCCCTGCATTGTTAGAAGTTCACAGATTCATAGCGAACGACAACGTGGAAATCTCCGTTGCGGTCGATGATGAATTTGTCACAAAATTCGGAAATAAAACCGCCATTATGACGCAAACGCCCCAAAACTAATCCTAACAATATGACTTATATGGATAATTCGCCCTGCAAACATTCCCGCCAAACGCCCAAAATGGCAGCAGCTTAGTGCCTAGCTTTGATCAGAATCTTGGGCGCCTTCGGCCTTCAACGCGTCTCTGAGTATTGCCTTCGCCTTGACTATTGCGTGACCAAGAGTGTGCCGATCCGAGACCCATTTTTGATCAATCAGTCCTTTGCTCAGCAGGAACTCCTCATAAATCCCCAGCATCGTCAGATGGGCGTCTAAGAACGTCATGAAAATCATTTGGTGTAAGGGAGCCGATCCGGGCGGCTGGAAATAGGCCACTTCAATCTGCAGACGTTGATCATCCTCTTCGATGCTTAGACGATGGAGGAAGATGCTGAAGTCTGCATGAGATGCAAACTGGCTGCAGTAGGCATGCAGCTTTAGTAGTGGTTCTGCCAAAGGATATGCGTTCGGGTCCGCTTCGCGCTTGTTCCGAATGTGCCTGGGAACGGACGTAAAGCCATTCGTTCGGTTCAAATAGTCTTCCTGGCTGCCGTCATTCAGGATGATGCGATAGGCGATAAGCGCGGCGTCTATGGCGGTCCGGATGCAGTGATATCCATCGGAAATGTGAGTTCGCAGCAGCAATGACATCGCGAGATAAAAGTGACTATGGCTAAAAATGATTAGCTGCGGCAATACGACATCATTGCGTGTCAGGCCATTGTCTGGAGCAATAAGCCTCGTTAGAACCTGTTGATATAAGGCATCGACAGCACCAAAATAGTCGAACTCCTGTCGGAATCTTTGCATGCTCACCAGCATGTTTTGTTCTTGGCTGGCAAGGTATTCGAGGAAGTCGGTTGGACGCGTTTTCATTACTCCCTCTTGTCTGTCCGATCGTGATATGGGCCATGAACCACGCCCTCCCAAAGCACCCATACCTTGTCGAATTTTCCGGCGGCAGCTCTTGTCCATTCGCCGAATTCGGCAATCAGTGGATCGGGACAATCTGGTCGCCCCCAATTTCGCGAGTAGATGTTTAGCACAATCAGCAAAGACACCCCCGGCGGGTAGGATTTCTCTGCTTTTTTGATGGCGGCCGCCTGCAATGCAGGCCGCACTTGCGAGCGCTCCTCTTCGGCTTGACCGTCTTGGTCCATTTCCACCAATAGGCCAAAGGGCCGAGTGCTCATGGAGGCCTCTCGATACTCGCGGCCACGTTGTCTTCCTGGCAGATCGGCCTCGACGCATTCAACGCGCTCCACGCCGAAGGCACTACGTAATTCAACGTCAGGCCATTCATCCCTGATCAGACGGACTTCCTCGATTCCGCGGGCTTTCGCAAATGCCGCACCGGACCAAGCATCCCGAAGAAATGTGGCGCCCGGTTGATTGAAGAAATCCTCCGATCCCATCCACTCGTTGATATCTCCAACGTAAGTGGAAACACCGTCGGGCGTGCGCCAGTCGGAAAGCCATTCAAGATGGGCCTTAATCTGATCCTGCGTGAGCCTCGCCATAGATCTTCACCAACCATCCAAACGAGCTAACCCATTGTAAAGCAGAGAGGTTATTCGATACTTCCGCTGGAGATATCATTGGCAACCGCTGCCCTCTTTATGAAAACCTCCTGCCGTCGGTCGCGGAGACAATGGCATGCCATGTAAGCAATTTCAGATATTAATCCTTGCGCCCTTTACAAGCACAGGATGAATTATCATTGTACAACCTATGCAAGTAAAATTGTTTCCTTGGATATAAGAAACAGCATGTCTGATTTCACGATGATCGCCGTCGCATCGTCGAACCTCAAAGCCATTGGCTACGATGCTGCGTCATCGACGCTTCGTATCATCTTTCACGAAAGTGGCGTCTACGATTACTTCGGGGTCCCAGAAAATCGTTTTCTAGGACTTAAACGCGCGGCGTCCAAAGGGACCTATTTCAACGACCACATCAAAGATCACTATCGCTACAGGAAGGTGTGCTGAGCAACCCGCGCAGTTGCCAATCGAATAGAGAGCTACGCGCCGGGGTCGATGACAGTCCGGGCGTTCCAAACCTTCTTCCGGCTACCAACATGCAAGGCTCAGGTGGGGCTATGGATATCGATAAGATTGATGCGCCCGGTGCGGACAAGGACCTAATCGGCTGTCTGCGATCATGGGGAGTTAAAACACTTACCAAGGTCCAACAAATGGCCCTGGCGTCTGGCATTGCGGACGGCAAGAGTATGATCGTTTGCGCCCCGACATCTGCAGGCAAAACGCTTGTCGCTGAGATGGCGATCTTCAAAGCCATGCGAAATGGCAAGCGATGTATCTATCTAGTTTCTCACAAAGCTCTTGCTGATCAAAAATACATTGATTTTGAGCGTAGGTTCGGACACGGGGCTGGCCACCAAGAAATATCGATTGGGTTGAGTACTGGCGACAGAGATGAAGGAGAAATTTCTCCGCAACTCCTTATTGCCACATATGAGAAAGCACTGGCACTGCTTCTATCAGGACAACTTGATCCTCAATCTGCCCTGGTGGTCGCGGATGAACTTCAAATCATGGCTGAGGAAGGACGAGGGCCAAACATTGAAACACTATGCGCCATCCTTCGCCAAAAGAACTTGGAACAACTCGTTGCTTTAACAGCGACCGTCGGCAACCCCGAAGACATCGCCAGTTGGTTCGAGTGCGAACTGGTACATTGCACAGAACGCGACATCCAGCTC
>CAYOYT010000393.1:0-3015 GCA_964408245.1 uncultured Dongia sp.
AGACTGGAAGAGCCGGTGCCGAAATCGTCCAGCGATAACCCAACACCGATTTCTTTAAGGCGTTTCAACAGTTTCATCGTGAGTTCGAAATCGCGCATAACTGCGCTTTCGGTTATTTCCAACTTAAGATGGGCCGGTGACAAGCCCGTCTGCCGCAAGGTACGGCGCACAATGTCGGGGAGAGCCGGTCCATCGAGCTGACGTGACGATACGTTGACGCTAATGAAGAGATTAGAATCAAAATTTTGCACTAGCCAAGCCTGCCCCTGACGGCAGGCTTCCTGAATGACCCATGTACCGATCGGCACGATGAGGCCGGTCTCCTCAGCGATGGGGATGAAGTCCATCGGCGAAATCATGCCGCGCTGAGGATGCTGCCACCGCACCAACGCTTCGAAGCCCGCAATGCGCCCCGTATTCATGTCGACGATTGGTTGATAGAGCAGGCGCAATTCGTCTCGCTTCAACGCCAGATGCAGCTCCGCTTCGATGCGCAGGCGGTCGCGCGCCCGACGCTGCATGTCGGGGTCGAACACGACCTCCTGACCACCACCCTCTGCTCGTGCTTTGTTGAGGGCGGCAGTCGCATCACGAATGAGATCCTCGGCGCTTTGATGATGTGCTTGTGCCTGCGCCATACCGATCGAGAGGCTCAGGAGAACACTTTCGTCACCCAGTGTGATGGGCTCCTCCGCCGCGGCACGGACGCGATGCGACACGCGCACCAGATCAGTATCGTCGCGCATCACGTCGAGCAAAATGCACATCGTGTTTTCGCCCATGATGGTGAGCGTGTCAGTCGTGCGCAGGGTTCCGACCAGACGCTGGGCGACCACCTTCTGGACAGCATCGCAAAAGACTTGGCCATAGGCTTCGCGCATCGTTTCATAGCGATCGATCTGCAGCAGGATAATGCCAAAATTGGCGTTCTGCTTACGCCGGTTCTTGACGATAGTCTGGTTGAGGCGGTCATAGAGCACGATACGGTTAGGCAGACCGGTCATCGCATCGGTGAGCTTGCGCTCGCTGATGTCTGTGAGTGAGCCGGCAATGCGGATCGCTTTGTCCATGCCGTTGCGCTGACCGGTGCCGCGTACCAAGAACCAGCGATACGTCTGGTTCTTGTGTAGCATGCGGCATTCCATTTGCAGCGACAGCGTGATGCCCTCAAGATGGTTGCGCAATTCAACTTGGAATTGATCGGTATCGTCTGGATGAATGATGGCAAGCCAATCCGCAAGGCGCCTGAAGCCGTCTTCCCCGATACGACCAAGCAAGTCGAAGCAGCGAGCTGACATAAAGAGTGAATCGTTATCGAGCGTTAGATCCCAGATGCCGTCACTGGACCCAGCGACGGCCAATGCGAAGCGCTCACGCTCCAGCTGGCTCGCAGCGACAGCACGCGCGCGCGTTAACTGACTGCGCACACGGGCGAAAAGCTCGACCTCATGAATCGGCACATTAAGAAAGTCATCTGCACCGCATTCTAGGCAATACTCGACCAGTGCTTCAGCGCCCTTGTCGACTAGGAATACGATCGGCAATTGCTCGGAGGCGAACTGGCTTCTGACTTTGCGGATGAAATCGCCGTCGGCTGATTCACGCACACGCAGCAGCAACAGATTAACCGACGCATCGACACCCATGCTAAGTGAAACAGCGATGCGGTTGGCCTCGAATTTTACCTTACTGACACCGACAGCAAAGGCATGCCGAACGGCGGCGCGTTCAGCCTCATCATCGATGAGACAAAGGATGTGCCCATCCAGCATTCTGTCAACCAATCTCGATCGCCGGCTCATGAACACCACTAAGACAGGTGCCATGAAACACAGCCGCTGCGCGGAGCAGCCACTTCAGCCGCGAAAATAGTCCTCTTTAACTAAAGGGAATTGTTTAAAGATATCTTACTGTTAGCCTATACTACTGAAATATCAGATAAAATTTATCAGACTCCAGTTGAGCGCTAAAGTGTCATTGCTTGCCAGTCAGAACCCGCCACGCCTATATTGCGCTGCCCATCAGTCTGCAGCCCATGATCGACACTCCACTTTCCGCACCTCGCGTTACTCACCGCCGCATCCTTGCCGTGGCTGTCCCTGCCATTCTCGCCAATTTTGCTGCTGGCCTGCCTAATCTGGTCGACACGGCGCTCATCGGACGGATGAGCGATACGACTGCACTGGGTGGAGTTTCAGTCGGCGCGTCCCTATCGAGCCTGGTGCTGTGGGCCTTCGCCTTTCTGCAACTTGGCACAGCTGGTTTCACCGCCCAGGCCTATCGAGCGGAAGACGGCGACGAGATCAAGGCAACACTCACTCGTGCGTTGACGCTCGCATGGATTTTCGGGTTCGTCCTACTTATCATCATTGTACCTATTGCCTTCATTGCGATACCGTTGTTCGGCTCGACGGAGGTGGTTGCCGATCTCGCGGCACGTTACTTTCATTACCGCCTGTTCAGTGCGCCTTTTGATTTTACGAACTACGTCATCTTTGGCTGGCTGGTCGGATTGCAGCGCGTAGGCCAAGCCTTCGGAATACAATTGCTGCTCAACGGCCTCAACATCGTCCTTTGTTGGCTTTTCGTTTACCGCTTTCACTTTGGTGTCGATGGCGCTGCGATCGCCGCAGCTGTCGCCCAGGTCGTCACCGCAATCGCTGGCTTTGTCGTCGCTCGACGGCTGCTACGTATCGTACCACTGACAGAGGAATCCGGCCTGCTTATCGACCTCGATAAATTCTTTCTTTTGCTGTCGGTTAATTTCGACATCTTTCTACGCACTCTCACCGTCATATTTATTATGGCCTATTTCGTCGGCCTTGGCGCGCGTATGGGCGATGTCACGCTAGCTGCCAACCAACTACTCCTTGTTCTGGTCGCCACCATTGCCCGGTGCCTTGATGGCTTTGCCCAGTCGGCGGAAGCCTTGACGGGTGAAGCTGTGAGCCAACGCGATCGCAGCCATTTACGGCGCGCGGTCGGCGGTTCCCTGTTCTGGTCACTGATCTTTGC
>CAYOYT010000394.1:0-2977 GCA_964408245.1 uncultured Dongia sp.
CAAGAAGAGAACCATCAAGGGCGTTCAGGTGTGTTTGTTATTCTCGAGTGTTCCAGGAATGCCCCATGGGGCCATTTTATGGAGAAACCTTTTTATCAAAAATTCCTGAAAACTGGCGGAGGGGATGGGATTCGAACCCACGATACGGTTTAACCCGTATAACGGTTTAGCAAACCGTCGCCTTCAGCCACTCGGCCACCCCTCCGCGCTCGGCAAACTAACGAGTGGCGCGGTCTCACGACGTATGCGGGGCCTTTACTAAAGGGGCGCCCAGGGAATGTCAAACTATCGTCTACGGTGGTTCGTATATCAAAAAAAATTAATATATATCAATATCTTAATAGAGATTCACGAACGCCTCTCAAGTTGCTACGCGCCGAACAGAATATCTCGCTCCTGCTCTGTGAACGGTTGCTTTCGAGTGCGCTCGGCGAGCACTTGCAACCCTCTCTGAACCGCCGGTCGCTCGGCCACCAGGTCAAACCAACGCTTGAGATTGGGATGAGCGTTGAGGTCCTGTCCTTGCTTGTCTCCATATCGGAGCCAGGGCCAGGTCGCTATATCGGCAATGCTGTAATCCGCCCCAGCGAGATAGGGGCTTTCACCGAGACGCTGGTCGAGCACCCGGTAGAGTCGTGTCGCTTCGTCGGTATAGCGCTTGACGGCATAGGGATGAGGCTCGGGCGCGAATTGCCGGAAATGATGTGCCTGCCCCAGCATCGGCCCGACGCCGCTCATCTGGAACATCAGCCATTGCAGCGTGATTACTCGCTCATGCGGATCGGTGGACAGAAGCTTGCCGGTCTTCTCGGCGAGATAGATAAGCATAGCACCAGATTCCATGAGCGCGATCGGCTTACCGTCCGGACCGTCTGGATCGAGCATGGCAGGTATCTTGTTGTTGGGACTAATCTTGAGGAAAGCAGACTGAAATTGGTCACCGGCGCCGATATCAACGGCATGGGCAACATAGGGTAGACCGACTTCCTCGAGCGCGATGTGAATCTTGTGGCCGTTGGGCGTCGGCCAGGTATAGAGGTCGATGGTGTTGCTCATGCTCGCTGCCCTCACGCGGCCTTCATCAGCACGTTGAGACCACGTTGGACCGCTGGCCGTTCGGCGACCGTGCCAATCCACCGCACAACGCTCGGAAAATCGCGCATGTCTTGGCCGTATTTCTCGCTGCCCTTAACCCAAGGCCAGGCAGCGATATCGGCAATCGAGAATTCCTTGTCACCGAGATAGGCATTTTCCTTCAGCCTCTGCTCCATCACCCGCAGCAGGCGAGTCACTTCATTGGTGTAACGCTCGACGGCATAGGGAATGCGTTCTGGTGCCACGGATCGAAAATGCCAGGCCTGGCCGTACATAGGGCCGATGGATGCCATCTGGAACATCAGCCATTGCAGGACTTCATAGCGGCGGCGTTGGTCGATTGGCAGCAACTTGCCGCTCTTTTCGGCGAGATAGATAAGAATGGCGCCGGATTCAAAAAGGGTAATCGGCTTGCCGCCGGTACCGTCCTGATCCACGATCGCGGGAATCTTGTTGTTGGGATTGATGGCCAAGAATTCAGGGCGAAATTGTTCACCCTTGCTGATATCGACCTTGTGCAGGCGATAGGATAGCCCCGTCTCCTCCAACATAATATGGGCCTTATGCCCATTCGGCGTCGCCCAGGAATAGAGATCGATCATCTGTCCCAATCTGCCCTTTCGATCACCGCGCCATCTGACCTTGACCGCACCGAAATCCAGGAAAACCTTTGCTTGCCTGCACTGTCGCGGGAAAATTCCCTCAGCGCAAGTGGCGCTTTACCGACCGGTTGAGAACAGGCAGTCTGGCGGAAACTCTGCCCGACGTCCTGGGAGGCTGACGGCTTATTGCAACGTTATGCGATGGATCCGTGATGGAAAGACCCTATAGCGGCTACGCTGAGCTAATTGGTTATGAATTAATCGACAAAGCTCGCGATTTCGCCCGCTTGCAACTACTCATCAAGCCCCATCACCTCAATCGCATGGAAGTTCCCCATGGCGGTGTCATGGCGACTTTGATCGATACAGCCACTGGTTTTGCCGTCGGCTATGCTGCCGGTCCAGAGAGGGTGCTGCGAGCGGTGACAGTTTCCATGAACGTGCAGTTCATGGGCCAAGGCAAGGTCGGAGAAGTCGTTACCGTCGAGGGGCAACGTATCGGCGGCGGAAAGACTGTGGCCTTTGCCAAGGCCGACGTAAAGAACTCAGCGGGCCAAATATTAGCGCGCGGCGATGCTGTCTATCGCTTTTTAGAAAAATGGAGCTAAGGCCCAACTTTATTCCGCAGAAGATTTATTCAGCCGGCTGACTGTGGGATTGCGGTGCTGCCGCACCCAGGCCGAGTCGTGCATATTCAGCACTGATGCCCCCATTGATCGCCAGCCAGCACATCTTGAGATCGGCAAGGGCGCCGTAGAAGGCATTGACCCGTATCAGCGGTCGATTGTGCTCGACCCACCAATGCGAGGTCACCGCCATCACGACGGCAAAAACGATTCCGGCGGCGCAAAAAAGCGGCTGCTGATGATAGATCGCCAGCAAGGTAGCGAACGCGCCGACCGTGGTCGCGGAGTAATGCATACCGCGGGTCACCGGGTGCCGATGGACGTCTAGATAGAGCCGCCAGAACTCCTGGAAGGTCATCTGCACGCCCTCGCGAAATGTCTTATCAGTGGTGACGCCGCGACTGTGCCTGTTCTGTGTCGCCCATTTCGTTGCCATGAGCTCTCCCATCCCTGGAGGAACCAGTTTGTCCCTCAATCTTACCCAATCCGATCTTAACGCTCTTTTCTGACGCCTGTCTAACATTCCTATGAGTTGTTTGTTTCCGGTCATCATCAAGTATCGGTGAATTGTCACGCACATTTGCCTAAGAAAGCGGCAATGCCGTCACGATAATCAGCCACCGCCGCGATTGTTCGCGTCACCAGGTCCAGGAT
>CAYOYT010000395.1:0-2970 GCA_964408245.1 uncultured Dongia sp.
CGGAAGAAGGCACTGTACCCTTTGCTACAAACCGAGACGAGCAGCACGCCCAGCATGGCAATGGCGAGCCCGACAGCCAGCATACCATAGCAGCGGAAGCGCCGTTCAGCGGCATAGCGACGACGGATACGACCGTAACTAAGATCTGGCCGACGGATCACAAGCGTTGATGTCTCACTCATACTGCTCTCGATATTTCTTGACGATGCGCAAAGCGATAATATTGAGCATCAACGTCACGACGAATAGCGCCAGACCCAGCGCGAAGGCCGCGAGCGTCTTCGGGCTGTCGAATTCTTGATCGCCTACCAGCAGTGTCACGATCTGCACGGTCACCGTGGTGACCGCTTCCAACGGATTGGCGGTAAGATTGGCGGTAAGGCCGGCAGCCATCACCACGATCATTGTTTCGCCGATAGCACGCGAGACAGCGAGGAGCACACCGCCCATGATGCCGGGCAATGCCGCCGGCACAACCACCTGGCGGATAGTCTCGGATTTCGTGGCACCAAGCGCCAAAGCGCCGTCACGCATCGCCTGCGGCACCGCGTTCATCACATCGTCGGAAAGCGATGAAATGAAGGGAATGATCATGACGCCCATGACAAGGCCAGCAGCAAGGGCCGATTCAGAAGCAACATCGAGGCCAATACTGGCGCCTACGCCACGGATAAGCGGTGCCACTGTCAGAGCCGCGAAGAAACCGTAGACCACAGTCGGGATGCCGGCCAGAATTTCGATTAATGGCTTGGCCCAGGCGCGCGTCCTGCGGCTGGCATAGTCAGACAGGAAAATCGCCGACATGAGGCCAATCGGTACCGCGACAGTCATCGCGATCACGGTGATGAGGAGCGTGCCGGCAAATACCGGGATAGCGCCAAAGGCACCTGATGAACCGACCTGATCGGCACGGATCGCTATTTGTGGCGACCATTGTAGGCCGAAAAGGAATTCAAAGGGTGATACCATTGTAAAGAAGCGCATGGCTTCGAAGATCAGCGACAGCACGATCCCGACGGTGGTGAGGATCGATAGCAGCGAACAGATGATCAGCAGCACCATGATCATTTGTTCGACCGCATTCCGGGCGCGGAAATGGACACTGACATGGCGCTGCGCCCAGCCGAGGCCAATCGCTGCGGCACCGAGTGTCGCTGCAGCGATTGCCGCCCAGACCACATCGTGACCGACGTTTTTCTCGCCGGGCAAATAATGGGCGATGACAGCACCAAGGATAAGCGCAAGTGCGCCAGGCAGGAAGGCGCCAAGACCGACATAAACGCCGTGATAGCTGGGAAGCGAATGCAGCTCTCTTGTGGCGCCGTGGACGCTAGCGAAGGCGCGGCGGCGACCCAGCTGGAAACCAACCGAGCTGAGAACGAGGAGCAGGCCAGCAGCGATCCAGGGCAGCAGAGCCGAGGTTGCGCCGAGATCAATTCGGGCGCCCAGCGAACTGGCAATCGGCAAAGCGGCGAACACCGCGGTCGATACCGCGACATGTTCAGCTTGCGGCATGGGCACCATGCCCTTATCGGCCAGATACCCCAGCGGACCTGAGGCCTTCTCGCTCATAAATTCAGCGACATACTCGGCAAGACCCGGCGCGATGTCGCTGTGTTGTTTTTTCACGTAGAGATAGAGCTTGCGGGTGATTTCATAGGAACCGTTGACGATATTTTCTTCCAAGGGGGCGACGCCATCCATGGCGCTGCCCTGCAATATGTCCCGATTATCGGCGAGGAAGGAGTAGCCAAGAATACCAAAAGCGTCAGGATTGGCAGCCAGTTTCTGGACAATGAGATTGTCGTTCTCGCCAGCATCGATATAGGCGCCGTCTTCGCGCAGGGTCTGGCACTTAGCTTTCGCGACCTTGTCATCGGTGATAGCGGCGATTTCCGAGAAAGTGTGACAGGCCTTGTCCATCACTAGTTCCAGGAAGGCGTCGCGCGTGCCGGAGGTTGGCGGCGGACCGAGGATCTCTATCTTCTGCGCGGGCAGAGCAGGATTGACTTCCGACCACAGTTTGTAAGGGTTAGCGAGCAAGATGCCATTGACTGGTACTTCCTTGGCAAGCGCCAGATAAAGATCACGCACCGTGAGGGCACGCGGAGCACCGCTTTTGCCCGAGGCGAGGACGATGCCGTCATAGCCGATCTCGACTTCGACGATATCGACGACACCGTTCTGCTTGCAGGTCTCGGTCTCGGCTTCCTTGATCGGGCGCGAGGCGTTAGCGATGTCCGGGAACCCCTCCCCGACGCCACTACAGAAGAGTTTCAGGCCGCCACCAGTGCCGGTTGCTTCGACGACGGGTGCCTTAAATCCGGTTTGCGCGAAATGCTCAGCCACAGCTGTCGCAAAGGGATAAACCGTCGAGGAGCCGACAATAAGCAGGCGCTCGCGGGCCGCCGCCGGTTCAGCAGCGATGGCGCTCAGCGCCAAGAGCATTCCGAAAAAGGCTGCGGAAATACTTGGCAATATCAACCCCATCTGGCTCGGAACCTCACGCATTGACAGCATGACTGACGCTTCCTCCCTTATCGTCAGCGGCTGAATACGACACTAATGTTACAGCTTGATGAACCGCTTAAAAGCCTCCGTCCTGTAATGAGTTAGGTAGGTCAAACCCTTGACGTTTAACGGCGGAATCGGCCAGTTTTGAGATGAAATTGACTTTAGGTGGGAATAGTCGCCATGGCCTACGACAATAACAACATATTTGCGCGCATCCTTCGGGGCGAGATCCCCTGCGATAAGGTCTATGAAGATGCCCATGTCCTCGCTTTTCGCGACATCCGCCCACATGCCAAGATTCATGTCTTGCTGATTCCCAAGGGACCCTATGTTTCGCTAGAAGACTTCTCTGCCCGTGCCTCAGAAGCAGAGATCGTGGCCTTTCACCGCGCCATTCCGAAGATCATCGCCGAGCTGGGAGTAGCGCTTAGCGGCTATCGCGCCATCGCCAATAGC
>CAYOYT010000396.1:0-2963 GCA_964408245.1 uncultured Dongia sp.
GTGCGGCGTCAGGCAAAGGCGATAAATTTCGGCATCATCTACGGTATTTCGGCCTTTGGTTTGGCACAACAGCTTGTCATCGCGAAAAGTGAAGCCAAGGCCTACATCTCTGCTTATTTCGAGCGCTATCCGGGCATCCGCGCTTACATGGATCGGATGAAGAAGATCGCACGCGAGAAGGGTTATGTCGAAACCTTGTTCGGCCGCCGCTGCTATGTATCGGGCATCAACGACAAGAACCCGGCCCGACGATCCTTCATGGAGCGAGCAGCCATCAACGCACCACTACAGGGGACGGCCGCTGATATCATCAAACGCGCCATGATCCGCATGCCAAAGGCCTTTGCTGAAGCTGGACTCAAAGGGCGCATGCTGCTGCAGGTGCATGACGAGCTTCTGTTTGAAGTGCCGGTCGCTGAGAAAGATGATTCAGCCGGAGTGGCGCGTGCGGTGATGGAAGCAGCCCATCTGCCAGCGCGGTCTATCTCTGTGCCGCTTATCGCCGATGCCGGTACTGGCCCGAATTGGGCCGAAGCGCATTGATCGTCGTTCTCGATATCGCGATACTGCTTTCGGCGACGTTGTCCACTTGGTTCTGGTGGCGGGCGAGTGGCAGACAATTGCGGCGCATTGCGCATGACGAAGTACTGGATTCCCACGACATCAATCGAATCGTCGTCACCATCAATCGCGGATAGATTTTGAACGCGCGTGCGGCCTTGGCAACGGCAGTGTCAGCGGGATTAGTGGCAGCGCGCTTCTTCTTGATCTTTCTCGACGTTCATTTCTAAACGCATCGTCAGCGAAGAGGCGAGAAAACGTTGTCGAGCTTGGAAACAAAAACGGCCGGAGTCTCGTCTCCGGCCGCTGGTGTCTTCACCTCAAAGAGCAATCAATATGGTGCCAAGGCATTCACCAAATTCTGGGTATTGGGGTTCGAGACCTTGCGGTCGATGACGATCTGCTGCGGCAACACGCCGGCGCCGTAATAGGCGGCATTCCAGTCGTTTTTCCTCAATATGCCCGCGCCGTTGAAGCTGACGCCGCCATAGAGGCCGGCAGTCTTAGCGAATGTGTAGACGTCGGCGTCAAGATTGGTCGTCGTGTTGGCGCCGATACCCTTGCCGATGGGGCCAGCCGCAACAGACATATCACCGCCAAACTTCATTTGATCGTTAAGCACGGCTTCAAGCGCCTTGTCACTCATGATCGTGAAAACGGTCTCGGAAGACTGGCCACCGATCTGCAATCCCACCGAGCCAGCGGCGAGTGTGTAGAAGGCGGGTTGGCTCCAACCCTGACCGGCACCGCGCACCATGAGGACACCGTTGCCGCCTTCACCGCCGATGACGAAGCCGGCCTTGAAAATGTCCGGGAAAATCATCACCGCCCTGGCGCGCTTGAGATAGCCGGGAAGTTCGCCGAACTCGACCGAGCCGATCAGCTTTTCGAAGCTGATGCGCGATTTGTCGACCAGTTCCTGCTGCGGCGTCAGGGCTGCGGCCGGTGCGAGGCAGCCCAAAGCGAGGCCAAAGCCCAATCCCACTGCCGCGCGCGCAATAGTCCGCCGGGCCATCGGCTGGGTCAACGGATTGCCTAGAAACTCCATGCCTAAATCTCCTCATAGATACAGGGCTGCCCAAACCATTCGCGCCCATTTTTGAACTCCGTCCTCTACGCCACAGGTGTTAACGCCGGGGCCGACTCGGGAAGTCTTAGGAATCACAAATAAACCCGATGGACTCGCGCTGCAATCTTGCTCACGGAGGTTTGAAATGTGGCTAGCGTGCCTGCGCCAGAGCCGAAGCCAGTGCCATATAATTGATATCGAGATCGCGGCTGAGGCTGAAGCTCTCCTTGAACGGGTTGTAGCTGACGCCGGTCAGTTCCGTGATAGCGAGGCCGTGGTGGCGCAGGCCTCGTGCCATTTCCGAGGGACGGATAAAACGGTTCCAGTCATGGGTACCCTTGGGTAGCCATTTCAGGACATATTCAGCGCCGACAATCGCCACGGCATAGCTTTTCACCGTGCGCGACATGGTGGCGAGGAAGAGCAGGCCATTGGGTTTGAGCAGCTTGCCGCACGCGCCCAGGAAAGCGTCCACATCGGCGACGTGTTCAATGATCTCCATGGCAAGCAAGACATCGAACTGCCGCCCTTGCGCCACGAGATCCTCTGCGGCGCAATTGAGATAAGTGATGCTGGTGCCAGCCTGCTCGGCGTGGAGGCGTGCCACCTCGACATTACGGGGGGTCGCATCAACGCCGGTGACAGTTGCACCTAGCCGCGCCATGGGCTCCGAAAGCAAGCCCCCGCCGCAACCGATATCTAGGAGGGTGAGGCCATGGAGCGGTTGCGGCCTTTCCGGATCGGTGCCGAAATGAGCGCTGGTCTTATCGCGGATATAGGCCACTCGGACCGGGTTGAGACGATGAAGTGGGCGGAATTTCCCGGCCGGGTCCCACCAACTTTCTGCCATCGCAGCAAACTTCTCGACCTCGGCGAGGTCGATCGTGGAGCGGCTGTTGGTTGGGGGTCCCATTGTTGAGCCCGCGCTGCCCGTATTTTCACCAGCTGCTGCTTCGTGACCTGCGTTCTGCGCAGTGCTCGCGCCTATCCTTCCGATCATGACGCATACCCTTCAAGTGATTGAGAAAACTTGCCACAATATGGGTGGGAAAGCTTGCTTCCTGAGCCTGGCTTGAGTATGGATACGCCCGCCCGGCAAAACAAGATTTCACCCGCTATCATTCCGCGTTCCAGAAGACAAGCGGGCGAGATCATTTTTTCCCGGCTAGTCTAGGGGTTTAGGGGCATTTCCCGATGAGCGCAAATCCAGGCCAGAGTGGATCGCGGAAGACCCGGATCGTCATGAAATTCGGCGGCACCTCAGTTGCGAATATTGAGCGTATTAAATCAGTTGCTCAGCGCGTAAAACGGGAAGTAGATGCCGGTCATGAAG
>CAYOYT010000397.1:0-2963 GCA_964408245.1 uncultured Dongia sp.
CTGAGAGAGACCAAGTCGTCCTGGATACAGAGATCAAGGGTTTTGGCGTCAAGGTCACGCCCAAGGGCAAGAAGTCGTATTTTCTGTTCTATCGCACCAGCGCGCATATCCAGCGTCGTCCCACCATTGGTGAGCATGGCTCAATTACCACAGAGCAAGCGCGCATCATTGCCAGGGAGTGGAAGGCAGAAATTGCGAAAGGTCGCGATCCTAGCTTAGATCGCAAACACCACAGGCAAGCCCCAGCCATGAAGGAGCTAAGCCAAAGGTTTCTCACCGAGCACAGCAGCACTAGAAACAAGCACGGTACCTACTACAACTACGAACGGCTCATTGAACGTTTTGTTCTTCCCCAACTTGGGCAGAGGAAGGTTATTGATATCAGTCGAGATGACATCACGAGATTGCACACGCGTCTCGCCGAAACACCCTATCAAGCAAATCGTCTACTTGGATTGCTTTCCAAGCTCATGAACATGGCCGAGAAATGGGGATATCGAAACGACGGCAGCAATCCATGTCGGCACGTTGAGAAGTTTCCTGAAGGCAAACGCGAACGTTACCTTTCAAGTCAGGAGATTAAACGTCTCGGCCAGGTGCTCAGTGATGACGCTGCCATGAAAAAAGAACTTCCTTCGGTTTCCGATGCCATAAAGCTCCTCATTCTCACCGGCTGCCGCATGAGCGAAATCTTGACGCTAAAGTGGGAATATGTCGATTTGGAGAGGCATTGCCTTCGTCTGCCAGATTCGAAAACCGGCAAGAAAACAGTGCCATTGCCTGATGAGGCTGAGGCGCTACTAAAAGACGTCAAGAAGCGCGTATCTTCGGCGTATGTCATACCCGGAAGGTTAAAGGATAGCCACTTGGTCAATCTTGAAAAACCTTGGCGACGCCTCCGGGCCCTGGCTGAATTGCAAGACGTAAGATTGCATGATCTTCGCCACACATATGCAAGTGTAGCCGCAGGCCTGGGCCAAAGCCTGCATATGATTGGCAGGCTGCTCGGACACACCCAATCACAAACGACTAACCGATATGCGCACCTTGCCGCTGACCCGGTTCGACAAGCAGCCGATCAAGTAAGCGATGAGATTTCGCGTATGCTTGGTGGTGCCGCAGACAGTGTGAGGTCGGTTGGAACCTCTCCCTATACCAAAGTTACTAAATCGCGACGCGGCACAAATTTGAAGAACCTGGGTTCATCAATCGAAGACCGCACCAATTGTCGCACCTGCCGCTGCAATTGTCTGTCAATATGGCACGAAGCATCTGGGTGAATACCCACTATTTCAATGAAGTCGGTATCCGGGAATTAAATGTTGCCCCGTAGCAAGCAGCATTTTTACTCTATCTCAGTCCAAGAGCCTCAATGATGTGGCAATCGGCGATCGTGCCATGATCACATTTCTTAATCAGCGCATCGAGTTCGGAGCGCAGTTTTTTGAGGTCAGAAATCTTCCGCTCCACCTCCTCCAAATGCTCTCGCGCAATTGCATTGACTGTGGCACAGGAACGATCTTGCAGATCAGAAAGGCTCAGCAGCGCCCGGACCTGCTCAATGGAGAATCCGAGGTCGCGTGCTCGGCGAACGAAACTCAAGCGCCCCAGATGCTCGTCCGAGTAGCTCCGGTAGTTGCCTGAGGTCCGGCCGGGTTCCGGCAGAAGTCCGATCCGCTCATAGTATCGGATCGTTTCAACCTTGGTTTCTGTAGCCTTTGCCAGATCACCAATTGAAAATTGCTGTTCCATGGGCTTGACCCTGTAGTAGCTACAGGGTCCATATAAGAGTGATCGGACTGAATTACCAGAGGAGCCAGGCCATGGCTGGCTGTTGTTCAAATGACGGATGCGGATCGGAAGCTCAGGCCAGCGCCCTGAACAGCCCACAATGGCGCCGAGCGCTGTGGATCGCGCTGATCGCCAACGGAGTCATGTTTGGTGCGGAGATCATTGCTGGCGTGGCGGCTGGGTCGGCTTCGCTGCAGGCCGACGCACTGGACTTTCTTGGCGACACAATCACGTACGGCCTCAGTCTTGGCGTGGCTGGCCTTGGCCTTGCCTGGCGTGCCAGGGCGGCCCTGGCGAAGGGATGGGGCTTGCTCCTACTGGGCGTCTGGGTGATCGGCGCGGCCTTCTGGCATGCCTATTTCACGACTCTCCCGCAAGCCGAGGTCATGGGCGTGATTGGCATCCTGGCACTTGTGGTCAACGCAGCGGTAGCTCTGATGCTTTTCCGTTTCAGGACGGGGGACGCCAACATGCGGTCGGTCTGGATCTGCTCCCGCAATGACGCCATCGGAAATGTCGCGGTCGTGGCGGCAGCTCTGGGCGTCTTTGGCACGGGAACGGGTTGGCCGGATGTGATCGTTGCTGCAATCATGGCAAGTCTGAGTATCAGCGGCGGCTGGCAGATCATCCGTCAGGCTCGTGGAGAACTTCGCCCCGTTTTGTCGGAAGCAACACGCCTTTCATAGCCAACATCTCCTCAGACGACACTTAGGGCCGATACCTGCCCGGCTTTCTGTTTTTCCAGGCCGTATCCCTTCACTAGAGCGTATATGGCCGGGATGACAACCAAGGTCAGAATGGTCGATGACACCATGCCGCCGATCATCGGAACGGCAATCCTCTGCATGATCTCGGACCCAGTCCCGTGACTCCACAGAATTGGCAGTAGGCCGGCCATAATGGCTACAACCGTCATCATCTTCGGCCGCACGCGGTCAACAGCACCCTCAATGATGGCCGCGTACAGATCGACCTTCGTAATGACTGACCCATCGCGCTGCCGCCGTTCCTTGATCTCCTCCCAGGCATGGTCGAGATAGATCAGCATGACAACACCAGTCTCCGCTGCCACACCCGCCAGAGCAATGAAACCGACCGCGACCGCAACACTCATGTTGAAGCCCATGATGTGCATCAGCCAAAATCCACCAACCAGCGAGAACGGCAATGAC
>CAYOYT010000398.1:0-2951 GCA_964408245.1 uncultured Dongia sp.
TAAGTTGGAAATAACCGAAAGCGCAGTTATGCGCGATTTCGAACTCACGATGAAGCTGCTGAAACGACTTAAAGAAATCGGTGTTGGGTTATCGCTGGACGATTTCGGCACCGGCTATTCCAGCCTGGGCATTCTAAGGCGCATGCCTGTTGATACGCTGAAGGTCGACAGGTCCTTTATTACCGCGATGACGACCGACACGAGCGGCGTGAAGATGGTTGAAGCTATCCTCCAACTAGCGCGCCTATTTGATCTCAAAGTTGTCGCGGAGGGAATCGAGCGTGAAGATGAGGAGCGGCTGCTTAAGGAGCGTGGCTGCGATTTCGGGCAGGGCTGGCGCTATGGCAAGCCTCTTGCGGTCGATTCGTGCGCCGAGTTGTTGCGGGCGCAAGGATACGGCGCTAACAAACGCGCCGGTCGCTGATTACGTTCCTTTTGAAGGAGATCGGCGCCGCACGATGAAATTGTGCGGCGCCGTTTCGTCACTTATTCGCCTGAAGGGCGGCTTGGATATCGCGTTGTTTGCGCTTCTCTTGCCGGGTCATCAGGATATGCGAGGTGATAACGCCCGTTGCGACAACGGCGATGATGATCGTCGCCAAGGCGTTAATAGTCGGATCGACGCCACGGCGGACTTTGGAGAAGATCAGCTGCGGCAACGTGCCAGAACCTGGCCCGTTGTTGTAGATCGTGATCACCAGGTCATCGAGTGAGATCGTGAAGGCCAGCAGCCACCCGGAAATAACGGCCGGTGCCACGATCGGCAGCGTGATGAGCAGGAATGTCTTCAAGGGCTTAGCGCCGAGATCAAGTGCTGCCTCCTCGAGCGACATGTCGAAGACCGAGAAGCGGGCCTGCATCACCACTGTCACGTATGACATCGAGAAAGTGATGTGGGCGAGGATCACTGTCGAGAACCCCATCGATTTCGGCCAACCGAACCAGTAGCCCATTTCTTTAAAGAGCAGCAACATCGAGAGACCAGTGATGACCTCCGGCATAACGAGTGGCGCCGTGACCATACCACTGAAGGTCGTGCGGCCGATGAACTTGCGATACCGCGCCAGAACATATCCCGCCATGGTGCCGAGCGCCGTGGCGAAGGTGGCGCTGACGGCGGCGATGATGAAACTGTTCTTCGCCGCCGTCAGAACCTGAGCGTCGCCCAACAGTTCCGGATACCACTTCGTTGAGAATCCACCCCACAATGTCATCAACTTGTTGGCGTTGAAGGAATAGCCGATAAGCACCACCATCGGTCCATAAAGAAAGATGAAGCCGAAAGCGAGCGCGGCTATGACGAACCAGGAAAGCCGATTGGTCATTTCGGCGCCTCCTGTGCCTTGTTCTGAAAGTATTGAAACAACATGATCGGAATGACGAGCGCCACCAGGATGGCAACCGCAACCGCCGATGACATCGGCCAGTCGCGGTTCTGCGAGAACTCATTATAGACGACGCGACCGATCATCAATGCATCAGGACCGCCCAGCAATTCTGGGATCACGTACTCGCCGACTGCTGGAATGAAGACCAGTAGCGAGCCGGCGATGATGCCAGGCAAGGAGAGCGGTATGGTAACGACGCAGAAGGCTTTGAACGGTCGGCAACCAAGATCGGCTGCTGCCTCGAGCAGGGACAAGTCCATCTTCTCAAGGTTTGAATAAAGCGGCAGGATCATGAAGGGCAGATAAGTGTAGATGATGCCGATATACATCGCCGTTGGCGTGTAAAGGATTTGCAACGGCTCATTGATGACCCCGATCGCCAACAGAAAGTCATTAAGAACGCCTTCGCGGCCCAAAATGCTCATCCAGGCATAGACCCGGATGAGGAACGAGGTCCAGAAGGGCAATATGATGGCAAGCAGCAGCAGCGAGCGTGTCGAGGGTGAGCAGCGCGCGATGCCGTAGGCCATCGGATAGCCTATGAGTAAGCAAAAAACAGTTGAGATGGCGGCGAGCTTCAGCGAGTTGCCATAGGCGATAAGATAGAGAAGGTCGCTGCCAAGGCGCTTGAAATTATCAAACAGCTGTTCGTGCGGTACGCTGTCCGGCCCATACATGGGTGTATAAGGCGGTTGTGCAATCAGCGTCTGCGCCAGGCTGATCTTAAAGATGATCGCGCAGGGGATGACGAAGAAGATCGTCAACCACAGATACGGAACCAAGATGACGGCAGAGCGTGGCCGTAAGCCGATCGCTGTGAGTATTCTGTGAAGCTGCGTACCGAGCGGCAGCGAGCTTTGATGCGGGATATCCGATGCCATGATAATGCCTCAGCTCAACAGGGCGACGGGACTATTGGCATGCCAAGTGACATAGACACGATCGTCCCAATCGATGGCATGCTCGGCAGCCCGTCGCTGGTTCGACATCGTCACTTTCACTTCCTTACCGCTATCAAGCTTGACCAGATAAACGGAGAGATTGCCCATATAAGCGATACCCTTAACAACACCGGGCGTTGAGTTTTTACCGTTGCCCGCAGGACTGATTTTTGAAAGGTCCATTTTTTCCGGCCGAATCGCGACCCAGACCTTAGCACCCGGCGCCGATGAAATGCCGTGATCGATATAGATGTCAGTCCCTGCCTCGGTTGAATTAATCAGCACATGGCCAGGTTCGTCTTCGACGATATTGCCATCGAATAGATTCACGGAGCCAATGAAGTCGGCGACGAATTTGGTGTTCGGGTATTCATAAATCTCCTTTGGCGTACCGACCTGAACGATCTGTCCGCTGTTCATGACGCCAATCCGGGTTGATAGCGTCATCGCCTCTTCCTGGTCGTGAGTCACGACAATGAAGGTAATGCCGAGGCGATCTTGGATGTTCATGATTTCGAACTGTGTCGCTTCGCGCAGCTTTTTATCGAGTGCGCCGAGCGGCTCGTCGAGCAGCAGCAACTTCGGCTCTTTTACCAGCGAGCGAGCGAGGGCGACGCGCTGC
>CAYOYT010000399.1:0-2949 GCA_964408245.1 uncultured Dongia sp.
CGGATCAGGCCCGCTTTCTGGCGTTGAGCAAAAGACAGCTTCTTGCCCGCAGCTCCCACATTAAAGGTCAGGCCGACAGCAATAACCTGTGGCCTTAAGCCTAGATTGTCGATCACATCGAAAAGGACCGCGCCGATCCGCTGCGCCGCCTGAGCCTGGCCATAAACAAGACGACCGAACAGGATATTATCCTGTACCGCGGCGGCTGCGTTGTAATGGGTTGGATCGTAAAACTCGATCGCATCCTCCTGAGCTTTCGGCAGCAGTTCGCGGAAGAGCTTACGTGCCTTGAGCAGTTTGCCTTCCAGTTTGTCGTCGATGAGGCCTAAGCGATGCCGCGCCTCAATATAGGGGAAGGTAAGGGCGATAAGGCGGCGCTTGTCCTCGAGCGTTGCTGCGTCTGGCCCGGTACGCTGCAACCGTGTGATCAATTGCTGGAAGTGCGGGAGGTCTTCGGCTGAAATAAAGCTGAACTGCTCGAAGAACGGATGACCCGCCGGTAGATCAGCGAAAAGCTCGACCATGGTCGAAGCGATCTGTTGGCCGAGTGCAATAAGATCGTTGTTGGCCTCAGCAGCACTCAACACACCAACAAGATGCGCGTTGGTCGCCAGGGATTCGGGAGCGAAGGTCGCATCAAGCGCGGTGCCGAAGAGAATGTTCTCCGCCACCGTCATATTACGGTTGTAGTGCTCCGGATCGAACGGCTCGACGAGGCTTGCAAGCTGTGGCTCCTTCAGGCGCTCACGCACGGCGCCCCGCGCCTCCAGGAATTGCTCGGCAAGACCAGTATGGCTTTTGGGGTCGATGCGACCGCGCAGGCCGAACTGATAGACGTCTTCTTCGAACTCCACGATGATCAGCAAGTCTCGGACGCGCGCTTCCAACGCCTTCCGGTCGGCAACCCCGGCGCCGTCGTAATCGAGCCAATCGGCAAAGATGTCGTAATGCGGATTTCCCGCTCGCCTGGTCTCGTAAAGCCGCTTCTCGAAAGCGGCAATATCGGCGCCTTCATACGTCGCTTCACGCAAGGGTCGGTGCTTCAGACTGTAAAGCAAGTTCTCTTCGAGCGATACCGGTAGTAAATAAGTTTCGTCGCCAAGATAGGCGAAACGCCGACCTGTGATGGATTCCGGAATGTCCAGAAGATCTCGCTCGCCATAGCGCAGATTGCCGCTCAAGGGCCGCACCACCCGCGCCATTAGACCAGCGATTGCTTCCTTACCGCTGTTATTGTCACCGACGATTGCCATGTGCTCGCCGGGTGCAAGCTCGAATGACACGTCTTCCACAAGTGCTGCACCGCTTTCATCGTGATAGGTAACGCGCTCTAGCTTAATCGTTGCAGGCTCGATCTCATTCTCGTTCTCGATATGCTGCAGGCGCGGTTCCAGCATGCCTGGTGGTGTGAATTGCTCGATCACCTGGTCATATTTGATCTGCACGTCCTGGCGTTGTTGGTCCCAGTCGATCAGTTCCTTAATTGGTGAGGGCAAGTCTTTATAGGCACTGATGACGGCAAGCAGTGTTCCGACGTCGAACTCACCTTTGAGCGCGTAATAGCCGCCGATCAAGAAATAGAGGAAGGGTGTCGTCTGAGCCATCATGTTGTTGATGTATTTGACGAAAAACTTTCGTTGGTAGAGTTCGAAACGAATCTGGAAGATGCTACCCAGACGATGGGAAATATCAGCACGTTCATAGTTAGAGGTGTCATTGGCGTGAATCTCGATGGCACCGTCGACGGTTTCGGCGATACGGCCCGCAAGCTGACGAGCCGTGATCTGACGCTGCTTGCCGAGCTGCAGAATCTTCACGCGCAGCTTTGGGATGACAACGATTTGCACCGCGAGCATGGCGATGGTGACAAAGCCCATCGACATATTCTGCATGAAGATGAAGAGGAGGGCAGTGGCTGCGATCCCGCCGAGATAAGCTGGCGTGATGAAGGCGTCACCGATGAAGCCGCCCAACGGCTCAACCTCATCCTTGATCATGGTCGCGATTTCCGCTTGCTTCACCTTGCGGAATTGCAGCAGTGGAAACTGCAAAACGCGGTCGAATAATTCGAAGCGCAGGCGCCGCAGCATGCGTTCGCCGAGGCGCCCCTTTTCGGTATTCACCATCTGCTTCAGCCAGCCGTTGAGCACAACGAAGAAGAGATAGGCAAAGCACAATGCGAATAGGTAGTTGAGCTGATTGAGCTGGAAACCAGAGAAAATTTGCACCGGCCCCCCCAGAAAATCCGGTAGAGGTAGTGTAAACTTCAGGAAATTCGCGACATCGTTGCCCTTGAAGGCATCGCCTTGGATGGCGTCATTCACAATTCGCTTTGGCAAATCGAGCGAGACGAGATACATCACCTGCGCGATGGCGACGACGATGAGAATGGGGATTTGGTCGCGCCAGGAATGGCGCCAGATATACCTAAAAAGTTTCGGCTCCATGACGTCGGCTTTTCCCCATAAACATAGCCAGCTCGCTCAGGCTATCTAGCACTGGAACTGAATTATCTCGCCATGTCAATGCCTTGGCCTATACGGACGTTTGCCGCACGACATCAAACTTTGCCTTTCGATGGGCATTTCTCTTGTGCCATACTTCTGCGATTGAGCGGGTTGGCGCTCGGAAACTAGATGCGCAGCGTTCGGGGGGATCGGGCCGCGTGCAGATGGAATACGCCATGACCAGGGGCGCCCGCGTCCTTATCTATTCACACGATACCTTCGGCCTGGGTCATCTGCGCCGTTGCCAAACCATTGCCCATTGGCTGGTCGAGCAAAACAAGGACATGTCGGTCATAATCCTGACCGGCTCGCCCATCATCGGCAGTTTCAACTTTCGCGCTCGCGTCGATTTTGTGCGCATTCCCGGCGTCATCAAGCTGCGCTCGGGCGATTACACCTCGCTTTCGCTGCTGATTGACACAGAAGAGACGCTGGCACTACG
>CAYOYT010000400.1:0-2944 GCA_964408245.1 uncultured Dongia sp.
AGCAGTTCTGCGCCGCCGCCGTGCCACGCAGGCAATCGCCACTCAGACCATCGCCACTCAGGCCAGTGCAGATGTCGCGCAGCCGGGCACTGCTACGGAAATCGTGGCATCGATGCCTGATAGGAAAGAATGATGAGGGTTAGTTTTCTCCAGCTAACAGGCAATGCGCAGGGCTGCGTCTGGATGGCGCTTTGCGGCCTTGGTTTTTCGGTCATGGCAGCCTTTGTCAAATTGGCGGGCCAATCCCAGTTGAACACGTTCGAGATCACCTTTTTTCGCGTGTTGGTTGGTTTCCTGACCCTGGCGCCGTTCGTTGCGAAAGCTAAACTCGGATCGCTTCGCACGAAATATATTCAGGCACATTGCCTTCGCGCCTTGCTGGGTTTCGTCGCAATGATGTGCGCATATCTCGGTATCACCAAGCTAGAGCTGGCGACCTATACCGCGCTAAGTTTCACTAAACCACTCTTTGCCGTAATCCTAGCCGTCATCATCTTGAAAGAAGACGTGCGCGGGCGGCGCTGGGCGGCGACTATCTTTGGCTTTATCGGCGTATTGGTGATGATGCAGCCGGGCAGCAGCACGTTCAATCCTTGGGCGCTGCTCGCATTGGGTGATGCGATGTCGATCGCGCTTCTGATCACCATTCTCAAACGTCTGCCGGCAACCGAAACGCCACTGATCATGCTGTTCTATTACGGCTTGATCGGCACCGTACTGGTGGCGCCGCCGGCAATCTATTATTGGCAATGGCCAACGCCGCTTGAATGGATTTATTTGACGGTCATCGGTGTCACTGGCGCGTTATCTCAATACTGGTGGATTTTGGCTTTCAAAGCTGGTGAAGCTTCGGTGGTAGCGCCGTTCGATTACTTGCGCCTGCTTTTTGCCGGTATGATTGGGTTTGTGATCTTCAGCGAATTGCCCGACTATTGGATGCTGATCGGCTCTGTCATGATTATTGGCAGCACGGTTTATATTGCTCAACGCGAGGCTAGGCGAAAAAGCTGAAAGCCGGTTAAGCCTCCAGCTCGTCGAGCGCCGCGCGCGCCTTTTCGCGATGCGTTGACGTGATGTGCTTGGCCACCGTCTTGATAGCAGCGTAGACAACAGCAGCGTCATCAGCAAAACCAAAAAAGGCGAGGAAATCTGGCACAGTGTCGAGGGGCATGACGAAATAAGCGAGCGCTCCCATCAGGATAGCTTTGGCACGCATAGGCGTCGCTGGATCGGTGGCGCAATAATAAGCTGCCAGTAACTCGTCGATGAAGGGAACGCGGCCGGCAATCCGTCGTAATTTCGGCCAGAAGCCCTGATAGATCTTCTGCCGATCTCGTTCGAATTTATCGTCATCGATGCCTTCACTTTTCGTTGGATCGGTCAAAATTTACTTTCTCCTGTAACTAAAAAGCCGGGAAATGGTGTCACTCTACAGTCGTGGCAAGAAGGTAACTCCGAGGTTGGAAGCCCAATTCAGAATTTGTAAACGGATTATAAGCTTAATTGAGACAGCAACTGCTCATCTCTACCCATTCAGTCATTATTTGCAGCGATGAAAAGCAAAATTATTTATTTTTCCACCTTTCTGGTCCTAGGTCTGCTGCTGGCACTACCGGTTCTGGCGCAGCAGGCGACGCCGCTATCGCCGCCTCCCGGTATGGACGCGATGCCAGCGCCTAAGGCCGATACCCAGGTTATGCCTCAGGAAGCGCCGCAGCAGATAGCGGTGCCTGGGGACGATCTACGTGCTTGTAAACATACCAAGGTAATCGAGGGTATCCCTTATACGTGGGATAAACTGGAGAAGGGTACAGACGGGGCCTGGCAAGGCTACATGAATGGCCAATACGCGACGTCGATACCCGTTTTTGCCAAGCTAGCCAGTATTGGGCATCCGATCGCCCAGCGGTTAATGGGTGTCGCGTATTTTTTTGGCCAAGGTGTGCCACTTGATTATGCGACCGCGCTCTCTTGGTTCGAGAAGTCGGCCATACAGGGATGTTTTGAGTCTTACGCTGCGATCGCGCAAATGTACGAAGACGGCAAAGGTACCATGGTCGATCTAGGCAAAGCCTATATGTGGTACAATATCGCAGTGAGTTATCTCCCTCAGGGCAAAGACCGCAGGGATATGATTGAGCGGCGTCAGAATGTTGCTGCTTTGATGACGCCAGCTCAGGTCGAGGCAGCTCAAAAGCGCTCGCTTCAGTTCAAATGGTCACTCGTGACGCCGCCCGATATCAGTGAATTGCCTGACGATTTCTTCATAAAGCCATAATCACTTTAATCTACGCGTGGCGCGGCTGTCGATCATGAGGCCAAATCGTCGGCAGTGAAGCACCGGCGATCAAGATACTTCAACGATCTCAAAGCTGTGAGTAATTTGGGCCGTCTTACCGAGCATAATGGAGGCGGAGCAGTATTTCTCCGCCGAAAGATTGATAGCCCGATGCACGGTATCGGGCTTTAAATCCTTGCCGGTTACGACAAAATGCATGTTGATCTTGGTAAAGACTTTGGGTTCCGTTATGGCGCGTTCAGCTTCCAGGCGGCATTCACACCCGTGTACATCATTGCGACCCTTCTGCAGGATCATCACCACATCGACCGAAGTGCAGCCACCAGTCCCCAGCAGCAGGTACTCCATCGGTGACGGCGCCGAGGCGGTGACACCGGGTGTGGTTGAGGCAGCCATGATCACGGCATGGCCGCTATGGCTCTCACCGAGAAACGTGCTGTTCTCGATCCACTTCACGCGGGCTTTCATGGAATGTCCTATTTGTTATTGCAGTACGATGCGCGGCGCCGCGCGCTGTATGGTGGCATCGAGCTTCTGCCAGATCTCGCGGGCGATTTCACAATAAGCAAGCGAATGCGGTGATGTCGGATCGCTGCCGACGATTGGCTTGCCGGCATCGGAGGTTTCGCGGATGACGATATCAAG